>JADGBV010000060.1 GCA_015231345.1 Planctomycetota bacterium | reverse complement strand
TGATGTTAATGATAAAGTTCTAATGTATTTTTTTGATATAGTTATGATGTAGGTTACTTGGGAGCTTTGCTTGTCAAATCTGAAGATTGGTGGTGCTCTATTTCAAGAGACTAAGAATTATTTGTACTCCTTGATGGGCTTAAATAGTCAATAAATGTATTTTTCTTCACATGAGGTAAATTTGATCCATGAGCAGCCATCTAATTATCTTGACGAAGACGGGCGGAAGCTACATTACGGGGCCGTAAATTCCCTTGTGGAATTTACGAATTGACTTAATATCAAAGCCCTCGATAATCATTTAATATGACAGAAGAGCAAGTACAAGAAACTGCTAAAGCAGCCCAGGCAGCAGCGGCAGAATTTAGAAAAAGCGGTTTGAGTAAGCGCAAGGCTTTTTATGTCGCTCTAGCTCGTCTTTTGGAAGAGAATCGTGAGGCCATAAAATCAGCAAATGCGCAAGATTTAGCTGCAGCTCAAGCCAATCAGTTGAGCGATGCGATGATGGACCGTCTCACCTTGGGTGATGGACGAATTGATGACCTGATTCAGGCTGTTGGCGAAATTGAATTGTTTGAAGATCCTCTTGGTGCAAGCGAAGGCAGGCGTCTTGAAAATGGATTGATGCTACAAAAAGTAAGCGTGGGCATAGGTGTTGTTGGCTTTATTTATGAGAGTCGGCCCAATGTCACTATTGATGCAGTGGCTTTATGTGTCAAATCAGGCAATGCGGTGATTTTAAAAGGTGGCAAAGAAGCCATTTATAGTAATGAAATATTAAGTGAGATTTGCATCAAGGCTCTAAAAGAAGTTGGTCTCCCAGAGGGCTTAGTTTCCCTGCTTGATTGCAGCGACCGCGCTATGGTGGGTTATTTGGTTCGCCAAGAAGGCTTAGTCGATTTGGTTATTCCCCGCGGAGGCCATGGTTTGATTCGTCGTGTGGTTGAAGAAAGTTTGGTGCCTGTTATTAAACATGATGCTGGTAATTGCCATATTTATGTCGAAGAGACCGCTAATCAGGCGGAAGCCTTGGAAATCATTCGCAATGCAAAAACTCAGCGCCCTGGAGTGTGTAATGCTCTTGAGAGCTTGGTGGTCGACGAAAGTATTGCCGCAGAATTTTTACCAAAACTCAAAGAAGCATTGGCAGATGTAGAATTGCGCCTTTGCGAAAAATCGTTAAAATATTTGCCAGAAGGCACTCCTGCAACAGCTGACGATTTTTATACCGAATATTTGGGCCTTATTTTAAGTGTAAAATCAGTGTCTGGGTTAGATGAAGCAGTAAATCATGTTCAAGAACATAGTTCGGGGCACACTGAGGCTATTTTAACTCAAAGCCTCAAGAATTCTGAGCTTTTCTTGCAGCAAGTTGATAGCGCCGTGGTTTTATGTAATGCCAGCACTCGTTTTAGCGATGGCGGGCAATTTGGTTTGGGTGCAGAAATTGGCATCAGTACAGACCGTCTTCATGCCAGAGGACCCATGGGTGCTGCACAAATGACTACTTATAAATATGTCGTGAGGGGTGATGGGCAAATTCGAGGCTAATAAAATGCCTTTGGATGGCGGCCTCATGTCTGCGCTGACGGCCATCTCTCCTTTATTGCTGCTTGCCTTTCTTGTCGAAGTCGATTTAAAGGCGCCTAGTTTGCAGGCTGTGGAAATGCACTCCTCCTCTGCTGCCGTGCTGGATGATTTTTTTCAGCCTGATGAAACTGAGGAAGTCGTAAAAGATGCCCAGCAAGAAATAGATGAGCAAAATGTCTATTCAGATTTTATTTATGAACGTACACTCGTTGCTAAAGTCACTGCTTATACGCCAGGGAAGGAATCTTGCGGGAAATTTAGCGATGGCATGACCAGCACGGGCACAGATGCCTGGAAATTAACGGGGGTTGCGGCAGACCCAAGTGTTCTTCCTTACGGGGCCTGGGTGCATATTCCTGGTGTGGGCTACCGCGAAGTTGACGATACAGGGACTGCTATGCGTGAATCATGGAAGAACGATGGTGTTGTTCATATCGATTTACGTTTTGCCGAACTTGCCAAAGCTAAGGCCTGGGGAGTGCAGGAAATGAAAATTCATCTTTATTTAGCGAAGCCAAAAGATTGACCTCAAGAGAATTATACCGTTATATATTTTGGGAATGGATTGAACCCATTGGCACAGCTTTAGGCATCGCCTTATTGGTGATGAAGTTCATTATGGCGATTTACGTCATTCCCACTGGATCCATGCAGCCGACCCTTCATGGAGCTGGGGACTACGGTTTGGGCGATAAGGTTCTGGTGAATAAATTCATTTACCGCATGGAAGAGCCTAAAAGGTGGGATGTCATTGTTTTTAAGTACCCCAACCACTTAATTAATTGTAAAAGGTGTGGTCACGATTTGCCTTACCCCATCCCAAAAGATCAGCCAAGGGTGATTCCAGAGGGAGCGGAATGCCCCCGTTCGACTTGCATTGGTTTATCCCCTAAATTAGCATTTATCAGCAAAGATTATATAAAAAGGTGTGTTGGTGTTCCTGGCGATGAGCTGACTCTTAGAGATGGTAATATTCTTGTAAAAGAAGGTGATGATTGGGCTTTTACTCCAAAAACCGAAGCAGCCCAGTCTGAAATGTGGGTGGATGTTTTCGATAGCAGCAAAGAAGATGACATAAAGGCAACAGCTTATTACTGGCAATGGTTGAGTGATGAGCAGGTTGACTGGGGAGGAGAACGGGAGATCTTGGAGTTGGAGGCAAATAAGGAGTATCGCTTACGCTTTAAAAATGAGGATAGTTTGCGTGGCAAAGGGGATAAAGGTTTAAATGAAACATCCTTCATGCAGCCTGTAAGGCCTTTGGTGGGGGACGTGAAGCTTACACTGAGTTTGGAAGAGCAGCCTCAAAATGGTGTTTTGGATCTGGAAATTGCTTGGAATAATAGCCCTTTGATTGCTCGATTGGATTTTTCCAACCATTCTGTTGCGCTTTTGAGAAATGGCCAAGCTCTGAGCTCTTTTCCTTTTAGCCCGGAACTCAAAGAAATCAGTTTTGCTCGCCTAGATGGTGAATTGCTTTTTTACTCAAAGGATAAGATCGAAAGAGTAGCCATTCCTGATTTATCACCTATCACAACAACGGCAAGTATTTCGCCAAAAATCAATTATAAGGGCGATGCTCTTAAAATTGCCTCTGTAGAGGTGAAGCGCGATATTTATTATAGCCGCGAAATGGATCAGAGATTCTGGAATAACTCGAATTATTCCTGTAAAATTTATCCTGGAGAGTATTTTGCCATGGGTGATAATTCCTTTTTTAGCTCTGACAGTCGCTATTGGGGCAAAGTTCCTGAGAGCGATATGATCGGCAAGGCCTTGGCTGTTCTTTTGCCTTTTCCGCGCATAAAATTGATTTATTAAGCCTCTTTCAAGCTTAGAGTTTACAGTTTCGTCCCCCCAGCACAATACCCTCCCTAAAAAGAAAATAAAATAGGAATAATCTATCTATGTTTAAGTTAATGCACCGTTGGCAAAAACCAGTTTTGATTTGCGCTGGTCTGGCTACAGCACTTCTTTTTGGTGTATCCGTCCAAGACGTCAAAAGTCTTTTTAACCCACCGAGTCCAACGGATGACTTGAGTAAAGAGGAAATTCGGACCATTGGTGAAAAGCTTAAATTGCGTTCACTCTTAACGGGTCAAAATATTCCCGGTGACAGCTGGGACCCCATGGTGGCTGATTACGCTAAAAGGCTCCGTGTAGCCAAAGAGCAAGGTCTCGCTGTGAGTAACCATGAAGTGGGCCTTTCTATTATTGAGAATTTCAAAAGCAAACAAGCTTATGAGAATTTTTTGAGGAATTTTCAAGCCCGAACTGGGGCGAGTACGACTCTTTTGGAAAATTACCTTCGTGATTCGGTTCTTTTTCAAAAAAGCGCTGCTCTGAAAATGCTGCCGAGTTATGTGACAAAAGGTGAAATTATGGAAGAGTACCACCGTATGAACGATACTGTGGAATATGATCTTTTTCAGATCACCAACGCCTCCATTGAAATTGATCAAAATTTCAGCGAAGAAGAGCAAAAAAGCTTGTACGAAAGTCAAAAAGAAACTCCCGATTTTATGGAGCTGGAAAAAGTTGAGCTTGAGTACCTTCATATTAATTCAGATTTGCTTGTAATAGAGAACCCCAGCGAAGAAGATCAGCGCTACTATTACAATAAAAACCGCGACAAATACAGCTCGACAGAATTTCCTGGTGAGGCTAAGCCTTATTTTGAGGTTCAAGAAGATGTGGAGAGAGATTTGATTCGCGAAAGACGTGATAACAAAGCGAAAGACATGATGACCGCTTTGGATTTCTCGATTCTCGATCAAGACGTTATCGATCTTAAAAAAGGTCTAGAAGCAGAAAAAGCTTCTGATCCCGTATTTGAATTGGTGAAACACGGCGTAACCAAAGCTATTTCTGAGCGTGATTACCAAGTGGAGCCCATGGGCTTCATTTACGGTCTTAGCCAGAAGCTTTTTGGCGAAAAAGCCAGAGAATACGGTGGTGTGAACCAGGCGTCTCCAGGCTACTTCATTTATAAAGTTAAAAACCGTATTGAGACTCACTCCAAATCTTATGAAGATTGCGCCGAGCTCATTATTGGCCAGCTCACTCAGCAAAAACAAGAAGAAGAAGCGGATAAGCTGATGAATATTTGGCAAAGCACACTTTCTTCTACTTCCGACTGGGGAACACTTGATCTGACCCAAAATTTGGCCCTTAAATACAGTTCCGAAAAAGTTGAAGGTCTATTTAGCGCTGAGGCAAATAAGGCTGTTGAAGCTGGCGTAGGAGAGATATCAGAGCCTATAAGCGCCGCTGGCAGCAAAAGCGTGGTGAGATTGAAAGTCTTGACTCCTGCAGATGAAGAGGCTTTAAAAGACTCGGAAGAGCAAATTAAATCCACCTTGGGAAGTCGTAAAGCTCAAAGCATTCAGTTTGCTGAATATTCTTTGCAGTAAATAAAAATTGAATTCGGTGGTTCTACCGTGCTTCCGAATTCCTCAGGACGATAGTTTCGTGCTCGCCGGATGCTGCTGACTTTTTGCACAACTGAGCGAGTGATTAAAGCTGAGCGCCTGCTGAAAAGCAAAGCCTATCAAGTCGAAGCTCGGTTGACGCCCAGGCAGCTCAGTCACGAGTGTGGCATATGCTTAGAGGTGACTTCTGAGTCTGATCCTGGAGAACTTAAGAGTCTATTAGAGGGCCATGGATTGGTTTATTCTCGCTTTGAGTTTTAAAAAAAATCCTTGTTTCTTAAATATATTCTTGACATGGGTAGGCCTGTTATAAATTAGGACTTCCATTGAAATATTCGTAACGTGGAGAAAAAAGAAATGTTAGATTGGAAGAAGGTCGCAACGGCAGCAGGTCTTTTGGTTGTTAGTGCAGGATGTCAAATGACGACCTCTGAGCGTGTGTCGACAATCGATAGCGAAAATAAAACTCTTGTCGAACAGAATGAAGAGCTCCTCAGCGCCATTGAACAAAATAAAGAATGGCGCCGCAATATTATTCGTTACGAAGACAAAGTCTCCCGTTTAGAAAGTATTGTTGAACCTCTCGCTCCTCTTAAAGAGAAAAATATGGAGCTTATGGCTACCAATGCTCGCGAAGGCGAAGAAGCAGGCGGTGGCGCCCTTTCAGAAATTTTCTACTTAGTGCAAACGGCTTATAGTGAGCTTGATCTTCAAGCAGCTAATTTAGCTAACGACATTAACACTTCATTCAACCGTGACGATTTTGTGCAAACATACCTTTACGATCAACTTGAAGATCAGGTTGTTGAAATCACTTTAGATATAGCTGAAGTTGTAACCCGTCGTTCAACTCATATGGCCATTGACCGTCGTTTGGTTGTCGCTCGTCTTAAAGCACTGCAAGAATGTTACTCAGCTTTGCGTAATCTTTCAGAAAATAAAGTTTTCGACCTAAGCTACCGTCAAAGAACACAACTTCTAGACAAGATCGATGTGGTTCGTGTTGAGTATGCAAAAACTCTTAAAACTGACTACTTTCCAGCCATCCCTCACTTCGTGCCTATGGCTTCCGGTGAAGATTACTTAAAAAGCTTGGAAAAAATGTCTGCTTATATCGAATCAGCGAGTATCTTCTTTGCTGACGCTAATAAAAAACGCAGTGGCGAAATCTTCTCTGATTTGGAAGCTGACCTAAAACACAAACGAGACGTCTTAAAAGCTGATACAATTAAATAAGCTTTAGTTTCTTACATTCAAAAAAGCCTTCCCTATGGGAAGGCTTTTTTTTTGCGTATTTTGGGATATTGGTTTGAGTATGCTCCAAGATTATTACGACATACCAATATCTTAAGCTTAGTTGGGTAAGTATACTGAATCAAACACTAATTAAAATGACTCAGCTCTTGTTTTATAAGACTGCATAGGGGCTGAGTTAGCGAACACACAGCAGTATTCTAAGGATAGTATAGTTATGATAGACTGCTATCCCTCGAGTTCTAAGTCCTCGATGGCACTTTTTAATTTATCTTTGTCGATGGGTTTAATCAAATAACCGTCACCACCATCATCTAACATGGAGCCAAGAACAGTCTCTGTGTCAGATTGGGCTGAGACCAACAGAATGCGGGTGCGCTCATCGTGATCAATGCCTAAACCCTCTTCTATTTCACGAATTTTTCTGACGACTTCCCTGCCGGTCATTATGGGCATGAGAATATCGAGAAAAACAATCTTATAGGGGTCGTTACTCTTGAGCGCACTTTCGACCTTGTCGATAGCTGTTTGACCGTCCATGGCTGAATCTGCTTGGCCGTAAGATTTCAGCATCATCTGCATGAGAGGGATGTACTCCTCCGTGTCATCAACTACGAGTAATTTCATGATTTATGCAATCTCCCTATTTTGGGCTTATTGTAGTTCTAGCTGTTGATGAGTCCAGCTTTAGATTACTGAAATTTCAGATCAGTTATTCGTGCCAAGTTGTGTATTCGCTGGGGGCCATGCGCTGAGGGATATAGTTATTCACTATTTCGCCCTCTTTGGCATAGCCAATGGGAAGGCCGCACACTAAAATATTTTCTTCAGGAAGATTAAGCTCGCTTTTTATGCTCTGAGTGTAACTAGTGATACTGTATTGAGGGCAAGAGGAGATCCCTTGGGCACTGAGGGCGAGCATGACGCTTTGCAGGTATTGGCCTAAATCCATGAAGGTGCCTTTTTCTGCTTGGGGGATAAGATGAAAGAAAAGCACTGCTGGAGCGCCAAAGAAGCGAAAGTTCTCACGACTATTAGCGATACGTCCCGCTTTGTCTTCACGGGTAATGCCCTTGATTTTAAAAAGGCCAATGCCACAGTCTTTAGCTTTAGCTTTCATGTCCTCAGGCAGGGGGTCGGGTGAGTAGCGATAATCGGGCTTTTCAAATTCCCCTGAGTCAAACTTGGCGCATAATTTTTCCGCAAGCTCATCTTTGCCTTTTCCCCTGAGCACGGCCACTTTCCAAGGCTGTGTGTTTTTTGAAGATGCAGCGTTGCCGGCAAGGTCTAAGGCTTTTTCGATGACGTCTTTAGGGACGTCCTTTTCTAGAAAAGCTCTTTTGCAGTGTCGATTAGCGATGATTTCAAATACAGGGTGAGAGTCCATGGAAAAATCCTGAAAAAGGTAATTTAGATATAATGCCCGAGGCGTTCTTTTTTTGTGCTTAAGTACTTTTTATTGTGCTTGCTGGGAGGGATAATATGACTGACCCTTTCGTTAATGACCTGGTCATACTTTTCTAGTCCATCTACTTTGCGAAAGTTATTAGTGAGTAAGTTGATAGGGCCTTGGTGGAAATAACGGATAATTTGAGCTCCAATAAGGTAATCTCTCTCATCTTCATCTTTTCCTAAAGCTAAATTCGCGTCAACCGTATCCATGTTTTCTTGCTGTTGAAGTCGGTAGGCTTTGATTTTACTGAGTAGTCCAATGCCGCGTCCTTCTTGGCGTAAGTAGATCAGCATGCCACAACCATTATTTTGCACGATCTCCAAACCTTTTTTGAGCTGATCACCACAATCACAAAGTAAAGATCCAAAGACATGTCCAGTGAGGCATTCAGACTCAATACGTACGAGTGGCACTTCTTTGTCTTTAACTTGCTGAAAGTTTTTGCTGACAAAGGCCCAATGATAACGCTGATCAAGGGAGGAGTAAAATGAGTGTAATTGAAAATCACCCATGGTTAGTTCTTTTTCAATGACTCCCGTATGGGAAATGAGATAAGGGTTTTCAACGCGGCTTTTTAATAAAGCACTATGGCTAAGAAACTGAAAGTTTTCTTTCTGGCATAAGTCTTCACAAGCTTCCAAACTCATCTCTTCACCAGTTTGGCTCAAGACTTTACTAAGGAAAATTCCCTTTGGAGGGACCTCTAAAAAAGATAAAGCTTCTCGTATGTGAGCCAATATATTCTGTTTTTTGATGCTTTCACCGCCAGGGAATGAAAGTAATACCATGCGGTCATTATTACGACCTGTGGGCGTTTCTTTCTTTAGTAGTCGCTCAGCACACTTGTTTAACCCTTCGACGCTTAAATTAAAAGGGATACTGGTATCCTGAAAGCTTAGGCGCTCGGGCGTTTCAAGTTCAGTGACGGCTTGGATTTGCCTGGAATACTGGATAAAAGAAGCAAGCTTAGCCTTGTGGCAGTGTTCGAGCAATACGATTAAAAAAGCAGATGTTTTGCCATCTTCTTCGTGGGCGTAGAGGAGGATTTGACCTTCGGCGAGGGGTTTGAGAGTTTCGGCTATATTCACGCTTCTTCTCCATAACCAAAAGGAATGCGCTGATTAATTTCCAAGTCAAAAGCACTAATGCCTTTAAAGGATGAATCGTTATTTGATAAAATATTCATTTTTCTAACCCCTAAATCTCGCAGGATTTGTGCGCCCAGGCCGTATCCTCCGGAAAAATCGTCAAAACCAATGGTTTTGAGAGCGCCTTCTTCTTCCCAGATATCTGGTGGGTAAGCTTTGGTCGTAAAGGGTGAATCTAAGTGGGGGGCTGGAATATGGCGCAGAAATAAAAGGGCGCCGCAGCCACTTTCACTGATATTTTTCATGGCTAAATTCAGCCTTGAACCCTCATTATGACTTAAACGATTGATGATATTACTGAGGGACCACTCTGCATGGACACGCACAAGAGGGATTTCGCTGCTAAATTTCTCCTCACTATGGGTGAGAACAAGATAAGACTCATTATTATCATCACTGCCACTTTGATAAATATGCAGTTTAAATACCCCATATTCAGTGGGTAAGTTGACGGTTTCCACTTTATTGATCCAAGCTTCAGTGCGCAAGCGGTAGTTTACCAAATCGTGAATAGTGTAGACCCCTATGCCTAAAGTCTCAGCAAGATCAAGGAGTTCAGGCAGTTTGGATGCCTCCCCTTGATTATCCATAATTTCACAAATTACAGCTTGAGTGCCCAAACCTGCTAGTTTCACTAAATCCACCGAGGCTTCTGTATGACCAGGCCTTACAAGACAACCGCCCTCTTTTGCTTCCAGAGGGAAAATATGCCCTGGTCTGACTAAATCATCGGACTTTGCGTCATTGGCACAAGCTGCTCTCACAGTGGTGCAACGGTCCGTCGCTGAAATACCCGTGCCAATGCCATGTGTGGCATCAATGGAAATGGTAAAGGCGGTCTGCAGGTGTGCCTCATTACTAATAACTTGTTGAGGGAGCTTCAGGCGCATGGTGTCAGCTGCAGTCATGGGCTGACAGATAAGCCCTCTGCCATAAGACATCATCATGTTAATAAGCTCAGGCGTGCATTTCGATGCAGCAAAAACCATATCCCCTTCATTCTCCCGGTCGTCATCGTCGACGAGAATAATGGGCTTTCCCAGCCTGATATCTTCAATGGCCTGTGCAATAGGCCCTGTTTTTTTATTTGTCATTTACACACATGGATTTGATCGTGGGGCGATTGTAATGGAACTAGCTCACTTAAAAGCCAAGGCGTAAAGGGCTTGCCATTGAGAAATTTTGACGATTGTACCCCTTTGGAAATTTGTTAGCAGAATTCATTCCATGTCACTTGAAAGCGGATCAATTACCCTAAGACGTTATTATATGCAGAGCCCCTGCAAAGCTTCATCTGACCCTTCTTGGGTGCAGTCCTTAAGGGAAAATGCTTTTATCGAGCGCCAGCTGGGCATGGATGAGGAAAATATGGGCTGGGCCGTCTTTGCCAATGAGCTTTCGACGGATTTTGCTATCGAAAGCACGGCTTATGGAAAATACATCCTACTTTCCTTTCGCAGAGAAACTGTAAAAGTGCAGAGAACTCTACTTAATTTGCATGTAAAAGCACGCGTAAAGGAAAGACTCAAAGAACTAGAGTCTGAAACTTTGAGCCAAAAACAAAAGACAGAAATTAAAGAGGAAGTGAGCGCTGAGTTATTAGAGAACGCTCAAGCTAATTTACAGGTGATTCAAGTCCTAGTAGATACGGCCAGAAAGGAAGTTTATTTATCGACCACAAGTGATAAAAGCTGCGAAAGCTTCGAGGTCTTATTTCTAAAAACTTTTAATATCAAATTGCTGGAAGCCAACTTTATGGCGACTTCACAAAAAATTGTTGAAGACCAAATTTTTGAAGATATTCTTGATGGCCCTGGAATCCGCCTCGGGCCTGAATTTGATATCCACCCCGATTTTGAAGATACCTCCGAAGGTAAATTAGGCTCAGCCTTTTTAACATGGCTGCTTTACATTCTGCAGACAGGTGATGGAACTTGGAAATCTAAAAGTTTAGGCGAGTTCGGAATGATCCTTAATGAATACCTTCTTTTGGAAGGTGAAGCCCTGGGAAGTAAACAAATGTTGCTCAAAAAAGGCGTTCTAGGTCGCTGTGCTGAATTGGCCACATCCCTTAAAGTGGGTAAATTGGTCAGCAAGATCCGCGTTCAAGTCGCACGTGGTGACGACGGCAGCACTCCTGCTCCCGAGGGTGGGGAAGACCGAGAACCTGCAAGTGAAGCAGAAGAATGGGCCTTTGTTGTCGATAAGCTTAATTTTGACTTAGCTAGCTTAAAGGTTCCTAAGTATAACGATGGTAGCGAAGCAGCTCGAGTGATCGGCCGTATGGGCTATATCGTCGAAGCCTTTGAAATCATGGATGAGCTTTTTGAGACCTTCTTAGATATTCGCTATGGTAAGTCTTGGAATAGTGTCCATAAGAAAATGACCAACTGGGTGGTTGAGCTTCAATCAGGAGACTGGGGGCAAGATACTTAGTTTTTTTTGTAGGGGCTTCTCGGCTGCAGCTGTTGTAGTCGATCTTCGCTTCTAATTAAGCCAATCTATTCCCATCTTAGCTCAGCAATTTTTATGGGCTGAGAATTCTTAGTCACGACTCTGTAATAACGCATTTTCTTATCGTTGGCAAAAGGAATCCTATTCCATTTGCCGGCTTCTAAATCCTTTGGAAGCCTGCTTAAATTCCGAAACGCACCACACTCGCTATAATTGGATCCTTGAATATAGGCCCCTTTCAATGCCCCTTCGCTTCCCTTCATCGGGAAGATGTTAAGCGTATTCAGTGTTGCAGGTAAACCTAAGTCAGTGCCAAAAACAGAGCGGCTAGAAGATGATAAACTTGCATAAGTACTTAAGTCACCGTCCCCCATAAGTTCAAGGCCTTGAATTTGAGTATCTACGGCAAAGAAACCATCTTTCCATTTCACATTATTCTTCATGTAGTCAAGTAAACGGCTAAGCCTATAGACAAATAAGCCTATACTTGAGCGCACCACAACCCAATCTCCTTCCTGCTTAATGCTTTCAATGCCATTGTCGTATACCTGATAAAAATTCAAAACTGGCATTCGTTTCCAAGGGCACAGATAAGAGTAATCGTCATCAGCATTGGCGGCCATTATCACCCCCCGGTAGTGACCCAAAACAATATCTCCCTCAAACTGATCATTAAAACAAGGTGTCGCTCCAAAAAACCTAGGGCCGCAGGGGTAGCGATAAGCACGGATATCCACAAATGGTTCTGCTCCCTTCCACAGTGACATAAGCTGACGGCTAACAAACTTTTCCTCGTGCTCGCTCAATTTATCCTTCTTTAACATGATCAGCAAGGTGTTTTGCAAAGGTTCGTGTCCCATGGGGGTAAACTGGGCGTCTTCATTCTTTTTTAGGCTCTTCGCAGAAATGTGTGCCTGAGAATTGTTGCGTGAAAAATCCAGGTAGGGCTTGAAAAATGGACATGGCGTATTTCCTGAATTTCACCAAAAAAAAAGGAGAACACCATGTCCACAAGCTTTCTATACCACACGTTCAACATTCAAGGCTTCAAGCACAAGCGGGAGCGCTACGAGGGGTCGCGAATTATCTTCGAAACCGAAGCAAAGCCGGGATCTTTTCGCTGTGCTTGCTGCAAATCGTATAACGTCATCAGAAAGGGTGGCCAGAGTAGAGACCTACGTTGCGGCAGAATATCCGGAAAACTTGCATTTCTCCGATTCTTCTCACATAGGCTGCTTTGCAAAGACTGTGGCGCATGCCGACAGATGAAGCTCTCATTCGCTGAGCCCAAGAAATCATACATTCGCGCATTTTCAAGGGAGGTCATTGGTTTGTCACAGAAGATGGCGATCCAAGATGTCGCTGACTATCTCGACGTGAGCTGGCATGTCATAAAAGAAATCCAGAAGGAATCGCTTCGGAAGAAGTTTCGGAACCTAAAGCTCAAGGAGGTGACTCATATTGCCATTGATGAAATTTGCATTGGCAAGGGACGTGATTTTGTAACTCTCGTTATGGATTTGGTCTCTGGTGCAATTCTGTACATGGAGGATGGCAAAAGCGGAAACTCGCTGGAGCTATTCTGGAGGCGGTTGAAAAGATCCGGTGCGGTGGTAGAGGCCGTAGCAATAGACATGTCTCCAGCGTATCACGCCGCCGTTTCTAAGAACCTACCAGATGCAGCTATCGTGTTTGACCACTTTCATGTGGTCAAATTGATGAATGAGAAAATTGCAAACCTTCGCCGACATCTATGGCATAAAGCTGATTCTCACGAAGAACGAAATATCCTGAAGGGGACTCGATGGCTGCTGTTGAAGTGCCCTGAGAACCTTGACGAGGAAAAGGGAGAATGGCCGCGATTGAGCAAGGCGCTTGAATTGAACTCTTCGCTCGCAATAGCCTACTACCTGAAGGAAGATCTACGACAACTGTGGTCACAGGCAAATAAAGAAGTGGCTGAACGATTTCTCAGGGCTTGGTGTGCTCGAGCTGAGGAAAGCGGAATTTCAGTCTTAAGGAAATTTGGCCGTAAACTACTGGGAGCGAGAAGTGCACTTCTGGCTTATTATGATTACCCAATATCCACGGGGCCTCTCGAGGCGACAAACAACAAGGTCAAGCTTATACAGCGGCAAGCATACGGTTTTCGCGACCGTGAGTTCTTCCGATTAAAGGTATTCGCATCTCATGACCTATCGTATAAACTGGTTGGATGACAATCCTCAGGCACACATTTCCGCGAAGAGCCACAGAACACCCGATGAAATCATGATATTATCGGAGCAGAGCCCTTAGTTGTACTAAGAGTATTCAATGCCATCGATTACGCCTTTGGGCGTAGTCGATGGTAGAAATGAACGTGAGTGAGAAAATTACAAGCGAAGCGGATAGCGTTATAAAGTTTCATATATAGGGCTCCGATGAGCATGGTTGGGTGTATTATTATTGCGAGAGGCCTAGCATGATCATGTTATGGCATTACTAAATCAATCGATTTATAATAATTATTTCGACATAATATTTTGATGTTAGACCCATGCAAGTCATTACTCA
>JADGBV010000005.1 GCA_015231345.1 Planctomycetota bacterium | reverse complement strand
TAGGTGGATTTTCTTTTTAATTTGTTGCAAAGTTTTTTCTGAGCCACTTTCTGGTGCATAGACCATATCGTGGCATTTGATTTGATATAAATAATTTAGCGTTTCTTCATCTAATGCTTCAGATCTTGTTCCACTAGGTAATTGCCAATACACACTAATATTTCGTTTCAAAATTTCTTTACAAAACGAGGCAACCCATGCTTTTTGCGTGAATGCTGTGAGGTCACACAAGTCAACGCCTTCTATGCCATACTTATTTACTAACTCTTCTACTTCATCAACGACATCGATATAATCTCTCATGATATATCTTGTTGTCCACATTTTGGGGCTAGAACAAAAAGTGCATTGGAATGGGCATCCTCTTGAGGCTAGCATAGGCATGCTAAAGCCTCGATTGATACCATGACTTGTAGGTGAATTTCTATAATTTTCTATTGGAACGAGATGCCAAGCAGGTCTTGGAAGATTTTGAAAATCACTCACCCTTTGGCTTAATCCTCCATCGTAATACTGTCCCTTTGTGTCTAAATGATTGGTGTCGTAAATTTACAAGCAATATGCCCCCTAAAGCATTGATATAAGGGAGTCTGGAGGAATACTAGAGCACTGCTTTTCTCTTGTGAAATTTGCCACTTCCTCCTAGGTATTGCTGAGGATAGTTGTGTGGCGTATCAACTCGAGGGCATTAGTAGAACTACTGTATAAACAGAAGTGTTGCTCAAAAAAATGACGATATTTTTACTGGGACCCGCTTGACCAATAACATAAAACGAGATTTGTTTCACATAGTGATTTTTTAATGTTATAGGAAACAAAAGTTATGAGTAATAATCTATCCGGCACTTTAGAGAAGCTTTGTGAGCCTCTTGGTGTATTAATCAAAAAGAACTCTCACCATAGGAAGTGTCGTTCTCTTACGGATGAGGATTGGGCAAGAGGAGGTATATTGAGGGCATTGTCATTAGAAGCAAGTGGCAGAGGGCACCTGCAACACTTAACACTTACTCAAGAGTCCTTTACACATGTTGGACACTATTTTGCATCATTAAAGTCTAAACGCCGGCTTAAATTCGTTGAGGAGTTAAGCACACAGCTTTCTCGAACTAAAAATGCATGGGATTATTGTGATGATCCATTTGCTGATTGTTCAGACTTAGATAATTTTGATATCTACTCTGGTGATGGTCATTATCATGGTGCACCTGTTCATGAAAAAATGGTGAAAGGTAAAAAATATGGAACTCAACATTTTTACGGTAGGAACATGAGAAACCATATGGTATTTCAGCTCGATGTAGCCGAATACGGAGGTTGGAGAAAAAAAGAAAGTGATATAAGAATGTTGAGGCGTCAAGACATTGAAAAGCTCAGGCAAGCAGCTGAAGTTGGCCGAAAGGTTCTCTGGGTATGGGACTCAGCGTGCATGGACTTCATGCAATGGTTTAAGTGGAAAATGAATTCTGGAATATACTTTCTTACCAAAGAGAAGAAACTAAATAATTTGCAGATAATTGGTAAACCCCCATTTGACAGCAACGACCCTATTAACCACGGAGTACTGAAAGACGAGATGGTAACCGGGAGTTCTTGTGGATCACAAATGAGGAGAGTCACATATAAATGCCCAGATACAGAAGTTGTATACCACTTTGTAACCAACCTCAATCATACAATAAGACCAGGAGTTATAGCATATCTATATAAATGTAGATGGAATATTGAAAAAACATACAATACATTTAAGCATAAATTTAATGAAAAAAAAGCATGGGCTACTAAACCAGAAGCAGAAAAAGCACAAGCTCACTTTCTATGCCTAGCACATAATTTATCACTAATATTGAACAGAAAAATTCAGCGGGAAACCCCTCCATCAAACGATAATTCTCAGAGACAAGAAAAAGGTATTAATATAAACGATAAACATATCAAACGAAGAAAGAAGCGACAGAAATCTCTTCTGGAAAAAACTCAAAAAAAGGGTCGCCATGTAGGAGAGTTGCTGCTAAGAGAACATAGACTGGCTGAATTGCCCGTGGTCTTCTATCGATGGCTTCGAGAGTTTGTAAAAATTCGGGCCTCTTGGGTGGATTCTGTGGAGCAGCTATGGCGGTGTTGTGCAGTGTTTTGAAAGGAATTTTACGACACCAATCGTCTAAATAATGAACTCCAGAGGGTATAGGTTCTTTTTCCTCACAGAGCAAAGACAGGAGTTTAAGTAAAGTTAATTCCCCTTCACCTGCCACAACATAATCTACAGCCTTGCAATCATTCAATATATATTCGGGAAGAGCACTTGCATGCTCTCCTCCTACACAAATTTTAGCATGAGGAACTTTCATTTTAATTTTTTCTATCAAATCGCGATTAAAACACCAATGTACAGAAAACATGCAAGATAAACCTACAAAATCAACATCTTCGTCTATTAAATCAACAATTTGATTATTTGTTAATCCGAATATTTTATTCTCACCATCTAGGGTTACATTATCAACTCCCTCGCCAATTCCATCTACTATAGATACATCGTATCCAGCTTGTAGTAAAAAAGACGCTAAGTATGCTGGTCCTAAAGGAAGAGAAATGGGGATTATAATATTGCTCTTGGCTGCAGTGATAGAGGGTCTTATTAACTGAACTTTATACTTCTTCTCTGATTTTTTAGAAAATAATTCTAAAGCGTCTTTAACAGTATGTTCACTTTTTTCTTGGAGGTAGTTTTGGCTAGAATTTGCCACGAATTGTATATAGATCTGAATTGAAATGATTATGTACTTTAAACTCTAGCACTAAGATTCTAGTTAAATATTAGAATATGTTATGATCGATAAGGGGGGGTGTGGGATCATAGGAAATAAAGCAAACTATATTTCTTAACTTTGCTTTTTTTTGCCTATTTTATTGACAAATAATCATTTATTTTTTCTGCAAAAGCTCTATGGCATCCTTATTCTTGTATTCTTTAGCATGGTCTAATGCTTTTTTGCCATCATGAGAAAGGGCCTTAGGGTTCACCCCATTTTTGAGCAACAAGAGAATTAACTCGCGACTACCACTAACAGAGGCTTCATGGAGGGCTGTGCCTCCAGCATTGCTTAAGGCTTTGACATCAGCGCCTTGAGCCAGTAAAAAATCAACCACTTCAACGCGGTCATGAGCACTTGCAATATGCAAAGGAGACCAGCCATCAGCATTGGCTAGCTTTAAATCTGCTCCATTTTTGAGCAACTTTTTAATAATAGAGAGGGGAGCCCTTTTGATGGCATAATGAAAAGGGCTTAATTTACTTGAGGAGAGGGTATTGGGGTTGGCTCCCATTTTTAGCAACATGTCCACGGCTTCTTCAAAATTCTTCATCACAGCATAATGTAAGGCGGTAAAGCCGCCTTTTGCTTGAAGGTCAACTTGTTTTTGTTGGCGAATATGACTTTCAAGGCCTTGTAAATCTTTTTTAGCGATAGCCTCCCGCAGGCTTTTTGTCTTAGGTATGTAAGGTTGAGCAGACGTTTTGGGAGCAGAGCTTTGCTCATCTTCCCAACCATCAAACTTTGCGCCATCAGCGATCCATTTTTTAAGGGTTTTAGATTGTTCTGCAGAAATTTTGGGCCCCCTCGCTGGCATTCTATCTTGATGATCGGCAGGAAGAATAGTGGTGGTGTACAATGTGCTTAGCTCAGGTTTGCCAGGAATGACACACTGACCACTCAATCCACCTTTGAGTATGCCCTCTGCATGATGTAAACGCAAAATCCCTTTGGCTATTTTTGTCCGCCCATTAAGCCCTTTCTTGTCTGGGCCATGACACTTAACACAATGATTTTTTAAGATAGGCCAAACCTTTTGAGCAAAAAAACCAGCATGGGTTTTTAGCCCGATATGGGTCAAAAGAATAAATAATACTATTACTCGACATGCTCTCATTTTATCTCCTCCAGTTGGCTTTCTAAGCCTAAAATCCAAATAGCGATCAATCCCTCACAATTATTTTTGAGTTTCCTCAATTCGTTTATATCCATAGTCATGCCTGCAGTGGCTAAAGCGTCACTGTAGGAAGCTTGTTCGTGATGGATCCATACTCTCATATGCTTGTATTCTCGCTTTTTGTTTCGAGGGTCAATGATGTGATCGCCTTGATATGCTTTACCCGAAGCGCTTAAAGAAGAATTAAGCAAAGGCACCTCTCTATCGTTATTTTCACTTCCTAACGGACTCTAAGATTGTCATAAACCGTATGGATCTATAACATAGCGAAAATCACTGCAGGAATGAGCTTCGGCCTCATTTACCGCAACACTCTACTGGCCCTGCAAATCAATTCTTCCTGGTGGACGACCTCGGAAGGGAAATCCGCAAAGATAGTTTAGCTAACTATCTTTGCGGATTTTGTGTTTTAAATTTGACAATCCGCAAATACGAAGATAACCTTTCTCTTTGCGGATTTGAGCAAGGCAATGTTTGTAGGTCGAAAAACAGAACTTCAATTATTGGAGCAATCTTGGAACTCCCCAAGAGGAGAACTCGTTGCTCTCTATGGCAGAAGAAGGATAGGGAAAAGTTCTCTCGTTGAGCAATTTTTGCAGAACAAATATAATACATTATTACTCGAAGGACTTGAAGATACCTCAACAGTCAACCAGATCAAGCATTGTCAAAAACATTTAGGACTACAGAAAAAAGACCCTCTGATGGGTCATTTGCAGTTCTCTAATTGGGAAGACTTTTTAAACTACCTTACCGAGCAATATCTCAATCACTTTTCCGACCAAAAACCTATTCTATTTATTGACGAAATTCAATGGCTAGCAGCAGGGCAAGGAAAACTCATTAGCCTCATAAAGTTTTTCTGGGATAATTACTGGAAAAAAAAGAACGTGATGCTCATTCTCTGTGGTTCGGTTGCCTCATTTATGGTCATGCGAGTTATTCGGTCAAAAGCACTTTATGGTAGGCTGACTTTGGAAATGCGTCTTCAAGGTTTGCCTCCTGTAGATGCATTAAGGCTTTTTAATGGAAAACGTAATAAAGAGGAGGTATTACGCTATTTACTTGTTTTAGGCAACGTCCCCAAATACTTAGAGGAGGTAAAACTCAACCAATCTTTCAACAAAAATATTAATCGCTTGTTTTTTACTCCGCACGGCTTACTGAAAGATGAAATTCATCGCATTTTCTATAGTCAATTTAAAGAAGCCAATAATTATTTACGCATTGTCAAACTTTTGAAAGAGAAACTGTGTACCCCAAGTGATATTTCAAAGCAATTATCTATCGCCTCGGGAGGAGGGCTCACGTCTTACTTAGAAAACCTTGAAATGGCGGGATTTATAACCTCTCATATTCCTTTTGGAAAAGGCGTTAGAAGCAAATTAAAAAAATATGCCCTTGCTGATGAATTTCTCATTTTCTATTACAAGTACGTAGAACCCAGCATTATGCTCATTGAAAATCAGCAGGGGACTCAACTTTTTGAAAATGTTTCTTCAAAGAGTTTTGAATCTTGGCTTGGATTTGCCTTTGAGCGTTTTTGCCTAAAAAACGCATCCATGCTTTCCAAGCTAATGGGATTTGAGGAAAGTGTATTATTAGCAAGTCCCTACTTCGAGCGTGGAGACAAGGCTTTTCAAATTGACCTTCTCTATCAAAGAAGCGATAATGTTGTTACTGTTTGTGAAATTAAATTTCACAAACATAAGGTCACCACCTCTGTTATACCTGAAATGAATAAAAAAATTGAAAAACTCACTATTCCTCAAGGCTACAGCCTGGAAAAAGCACTCATTAGTCTGTATGGTCCAGACAAAAGTCTTCTGAATGCAGAGTATTTTGATTACATAGTTACTCTAGACGATATTTTGCATTCATAAAGGTGATATAGGTATAATCAAATTGAATTTGGTTTTAGGGATTGCGCACATTTGGTAAGTCCAGGAAACCATATTTTTGCACCAGAACCAGATTTTCTACTCCCAAGATTTAAAACGAGTTTTGAGAGATAAGGTCAATTTATCTACAAAATCTTTATGTTTTCGGTATAATATATAAGAGCTCAACAGCAAACCTCCTCCTAAGGTGAGCACTAGGCCTAGAATTAAGCGAAGTCCTGATTCGTCCATATTGCTAATCACTAATACCAAAAGAGCTAATAAGTCGCTGAGTAGGCAAAGAAGTCCGGTGAAAGCGAAAATACGGATTCTAAACCCAGCAGCAACGGCGAGTAATAGGCAACTCACTCCTAATACAATCAAGTGTGGTAGTGGAGAGTGGATGTTATGGATGATGGCCTCGTAAAGAGCATGTCCCATTAAGGCAAAAAGCACTGCTCCGCGCACAAGGTTGGCTGTGAACTGAGAAGTCCGATCGCGAAAAACCTGAACAAGAATCAATAGGGTGATACAGCAGGGTGTTAAGTAGGCTTGGATATTAAAAATTTGATGACGGGAGAAGTACATAAGTAGGCAGGCGGTATAACCAATAAAGGCATAACCTAATGAGAAGCGGTCCTTTGTACTGGCTGCTTTCCAGCTAAAAAGCACCGAGTAGAGCATGATGACGAGTGGTAAATGCTCCCTAGCTCCAGGGTACGCAAAGGCATAGCCAGCAGTAATGAGTGGGAGGGCGATTAAGGAAAACCTGATGGGTAGAAGGACTCCACGTTCAGATTTTTGCATAAAGGGCTCCATGGCAGTGGCTCCAAATGCAATGGCAGTCCAGGTGAACATACGCAAAGCATCACTTTGCTCAAAGGCAAAGTGAGTAATGCTATGATGAAGAAGGGCTTCGACTAAAACTCCTAAAAGGGTTTGAGTGATTAGAGTGGGCATTATCTGGCCGCTTTTACGAGCCATGAAACCCCAATAGGCAATTAAACCAATATGCAGTATGTATAAACTGCGAAAAGCATAACTAGGTATGCCAAAGACTTCTTGGATCATTGCCACCTGAAAGGCGAGAACAGCCAGGCTAACAATAAGCTGCAAGGTCAATAAGGATCGAGCATATTTCCCATTTAAGAAGGATAAAGCAGCATCGAGTAAGTGTAGGCGTTTCTTGCTTCTCCATGTAAACCAACTGGCAGCTTCTTGACCTTTAAACTGAATAAAAGCAGTGGTCGCGGCTATTATTAGTAAGGATCGAGGAATATTACCCCACTGACTAAGGCCTCCTATGAGGAAAAACATTAAAGAGGGGAGATATAAGATTAGACTGCCTAATATTCGTACCATTCGTCCTAAGCTTTCTTTGACCCCTAGAGGTACAGCTAGAGCGCCTAACCATAACAAACCCATGGTGAATCCTCTTATGCTTTTACTGTAACTCTCTCCCCATAGCACGCCTAAGACTAAGACGGTAGCAATAAGTATCCATAATTGAAAGAAACCTTCTCTTTTAGGAAAGAATTTATGCCAATAGAATCGTTCTGCCACAAAAAGGGCAAGATAAAAGAGCAAGCTCGGCCATAGGGTTCCTGTGATAGTGGTCACCACTATAGCGATTTCAATAAGGGCTAAGTGAAAAAAGAAAGTGCGTTTGCGGAAATGACCTACGACAAAACAAAAAAGAGCAAGGGAAATTAGGTTATATTGATAATGTGGGCTGTCTTTTAGTAGAGATTGGAGAAATAGAATATGGCAAGCCAATGCACAAAATAAATCATTCACTCTGAGTAAAACTGCCCACTGATCATTATTAAAACGTCCCAGGGCCTGTAAGCCTTTGCGCACTGGTGATGGGAGGTGTAGGAGTAGAAGTAAAAGCAGACTAAACCCACTTGCGAGTAAACTTATCTTTCCGGTATCTTGGAGAAAAGACCAATTAAGGGCTCTGCTAATCAGGAAGAATAACCCTGCATTCACACTGATTAAGCCGGGAATACACCAATTGAGGTCTGTGCCTAGGGCATGAAGGCGCAATAGGGCAAAACCTACCAATAGGGGAACGAGGGCATGAATGCTATAATGAAGAATGCTTAAGTCCAGATCGGGAAACATCATAAACTTTAAAAGGGGCTGATAGACATAAAAGCCAAGAAGTATCAATAAAAGGACTAAGGCTGAATTGCGGGAAGATTGAACAATCTGATTTTGAAAATGATTTTTCTCACTCCGAAGAAAGAAAAAAGCGGGAGGAATCGCTAATAGTCTAAAGGCCGTTTCAGGAGAAGCCTCTTTTCCCAAGATGTATTCCAGAAATAAAAAGGCAAAACTCATCATGCTCATGGTGATGCCACAAGTAAATAAAGCATAAGTTTGCGATTTCTTTTCATCGGGCACCATAAAGCGAAAATGTAATGCTGCCAATAAGCAAACTGTTCCTGTTGTTAATAAACGAGGCCAGGGAAGCCCTTCAACTTGGCGAGTGGCCAAATAGGTAAGCACTGCGAGGAGGATAATAAGGAAAGCAGAAAGAGAGCGTAATAGGTGGAAAGAAGGACTTTTGATTGAGATGAAGCGATTGAATAGAGCTGTGCTCAAAAGGAATGAACTGAGAGCTACCATAATAACATGAGGGGTCTTAATGCTGCCAAACCAAACACTTACTGGGTAGTAGTCATTCAGAGAGAAAAAGACTCCTAATAAAAGGACAAGCCAGGCTAAGGCCACTGTTGTTGCACGATTCATTGTCAGGCAAGGTGCAGCAAAGTAAGCGGAGATGAGCAGGGGAAGTAGTGCCAAGCAGGACTCTATGGTCATGACCTCAGGGACTTGGCGAAAAGATAATAGGATCACTACAATAGAAAGTGCTAAGGAAGAAGCTGGTAGTAGGAAGAGAGGACGTACGCTTGAGGTCTTTTCGCCCAGGAAAGGGTAGCGAGGTTGTGATAAGATTGGGTATTTACTGATAAGAGACGATAGCCCTGCCAAAGCGACACTTAAACTGGCCAGAGGCAATGCCTTGAGAGAATCAGGCAAACCGTATATAAGTATACTTAGAATGCCAAGGGAAATCAGCCAAAGAGCTGATAGGTTTAGGAAGCGACCTATAATGAATAAAGAGAATGCCCAGAGCGCCAATTCTACCGAATGGATAGTGCTATAAATGCTGCTTATATTGATAAGGTTAAGTATATTCCTAGTGGATGCCACGAGACAAATAAGTGCTAAGCATGGTAAAAGACTCGTCAACCAGCGGTATCGTGTGAGTTCAAAGCGTCGCTCCCAATAAAAGTTGAGTAAGCTTAATCCACCAATAAGAAGGGCTGTTCCCAAGGGGAATAGGCTTTCCTCTTCTAGTAATAAATAGCAAGGATCGCCTCCCGTAACTGCAAGAGCCATGACTTGCCATAGGAGTAGAAATGCAGCGTAAAGTAGCACTTTGTTGGTTTTTCTCCAGCCGATCTTTAGTGCTAGTAATGACGGTATTGTTAAAGAGAGTAGACATCCCCAAGTGGAGAGGGGTGTTGTCCATAAATCTAAGCTGTAGAGGGGGTATATTGCAAAAAGGCTCACCGTAATATAGACATATCGTAAGCCGGATTGAAGATGACTCCCTCTCTCTTCTGGTTGAGTTTTGCCCAAGACTAAGTAGGCCTTAAGAGGCGCTTCACAAAGTAGCCAAACTAATGGTAAGGCCCAGGCTAGGGAGTGCCAGCCGATCATGAGTATTGATCCATGGATGGCTCCCACTGAAAGAGCGATCTGACCCAAAGGTATGAGGATGGGGCGGGAATAACTTCGAGCTAACCAGTGTAGTGAGCAGCCTCCCAGCATTAAAGCCAATAAGGTCTTTTCTCCCACTTCTCCTATGGGACTGGCTATTGTAATTGTGGGGTAAGACCATGATATGACTCTAAGCACTAAAAATAAAGCGGCAGCAAGTAAAGGCTTTACGAATAGAGCTGCACCTTTAGCTCTTAAGGGGAACTCCTTTTGTCTCCAGATCAGATCCCCCTTAGGTTCTCGAGTTAGGAATGACCACCGGGACAGGAACGTGGTTAGTAGCAAAAATCCCAGTGCAGAGCAGGACGAACCCAATCCGCTTTTCATTACAATGCTGTAGTGATCTTTGATTTCTGGAAATATCAAAATGATGATAACGAGTGATGCGATGACGGGTAAATAGGACTGGGCAAAATATGCTGCCATTAGCATAATAGCGCTCATGAGAAGGGGGCCTAATATAATGAATTGCTGTTGCAACCCTTCGGCTCCCTTGCCATCGCCACTGAATATACTTGATATCATTAAACTTAGAGCCATCATTCCCAAAGCCCATAAAACCGTTGAGCGAGAATCTTTAATGAGGTTTTGTTGGCTTTTAGTGCATAGGCCTAACCAAACTAATCCCACTAAGGATAAAGCAAAAGTCATGGTATTGCCCTGCAGTGAATGAGCATTTATATTAGCGAAGCCCAAGTAGGGCAAAGAGAGGCATATCATACTTAATGCTGCATGAAGCTGAAATAAGCTATCCTTTTTGCTGGCAAAATAACCAGCTTGTAGGCCCATTGCCAAAAAGGCAATTCCCCATGGCAACGTGGGGTCAGCTAAGTGGTATTGCCCTATCAGTGAAGTGAGAAGGGATAAGGTTAATATGGGGAAATAGACTTTACTAGCAGCAGCTTTTAGTAGAAGTGAACTTTGGCGGCAGGAAAGCCCTCCCCAGACAAGGGAAATGGCTAGCATTAAATAGGGGAAGGTGACTGGACTGAACCAGGGTAATAAAGATAGCGAAGCTGTAGCGAGTGAAAATAAGGCCATGGCGATTTCGCTGTGAAGGCTATCTTGTCGCCTTTTGCCCTGAAGTAGGCAGACTCCAGCCGATAGGAAGAGAGCAAGGCTTCTCACATAGGGTTGGGATAAACTCAGGGCATTACCTAGTATTATGAGGAATATGGCCATATAGGCCATGCTTTTGAATTGGCTTGCCGATTCTTGCAGGCTTTTAAGTCGCTGCTCCAGCATGCCTAGAAGGGCGGCCAGCATTATAAGCAAGGGGCCGTAGGTGTGGACCTCAGGTAAGGCTTCAAGTCGGATATGGGTTAAAGTCCAGACTAAGGCGAAAGTTCCTAAGCTTGTTAAGGTGTAGAACAGAGGAATGACTTTTTGTTGAAGGATTTTATCGTCCATCACTTTGTAAAAGACTGAGCGTAGGTCGAACAGTAGCCAGGCGAAGCCTCCGTAGAAACCAGAGACCAGCAGGGAGCGCATCCAAAAATCCGAAATGACACTTCCTTCTAGACCTCCAAATCGGGTCAGGGGGAGGAGTAATACAAGGGCATTGATGATAAGTAGATTTCGACAATAGCGGGAGGCGGATTCTTTATGAGAACTTAGTGCTATACTTTTGAATAACCAACGCCAAGAACCAAGTAATGCCGCACTGAGAGCTATTGAACCTCCAACTCTAAGTGAAGTGTTAATTTCAAAATCAGATGATAAGAGGGCCACCATAAGGAAACTCATGGGAGCTAATAATACACTCACTCCCTGCAAGAGAGCCACAGGGACAGAAGAGGGCAATTTCTGATTTTTTAACCAAAGGGCAATGCGATGTAGCGCCCAAGCCGCTGCCACTAAAGTGGCTGGCGCCAAAGCATAGCGCACGGCGGGTTGTTGGTCCCAAAGGGAAAAGAGCAGTAATAAAATGCCAAAAAAGATAAAGGTTGGAGCCAGGACCAGAACAAGGTTTTGTTGTATAAAAGGCCAAATAGTGGTTGTCCAAATAGTGGGGCTTGCTTCTCTTACCTTGTGTTTCGTTTTGCTTTTGGGCCCTTCATGGTCCTTCAGTTTGATGTTTTTGGGAATATTCACTTTACCGAGCCCTTTATCCATAATGGCTTGGGCGATAGGCTCCTGTAGGTCGCTTAGGCCTTCTTCGGCCATTGCCACCTCCGTACCCATTTCCACTAGGCTTTCCATTGCGACCACTTTATCGGAGGGAGTGCTTGGTTGGTCATCGATTTTACTCAGAACTCTACGTCGAAAATCGGCCTCATCGCTGACTTTTCCTTGACTCACTTCGAGAGCTTGTGCGCTGACTAAGCCTTCTATTTCTGCTTGGTTTTCATCCCATAGATTATTGGCTTTGTCCCAGCCACATAGATTATTGAGCTTTTCTTTCAGCCAGTGTTGGGTTAATTTGAGTTCAGCTTGGCACGGTGCACCTAAACCTAAGCAGAGAGAGGCTTGCCAGCGAAGCTCGTGCTGCTGACTGGGTGACTTATGGGTTAGGAGTTGAAGGGCCATCCAGTTCTTGGCCCTGGACATTAAGGCTATGCTTTCTTTGGGATAGTCTTCACATAGAGCGGCAATGCCTAGCCAGGTAAGAGCCGAGTCTGTCGGAAACTTCTCCATAACAGCCTGGTGTAATTCATTGTGCTGCCATTGTGAATTCTCTTTGAAAAGCACTTCGAGAGAATTGATTTGATCGACAACTTCAGGGCTTTTCGCTCCATCCTCCAGTTCTTGCAAGCCTTTTCTGAAGTTGAGCCATTCCCCTAAAGCTTTGCTCAGCGAATTTCTAGTCTTCTCTAGAGAGTCTTCGATTTCAGGGGTCCATAAATGTTCGTTTTGGGCCAGAAATCGCAAGTCGGCTACGCATTCCAGGTAATTTTCCGTGAGCTCATCATAGTGAACAGCCTCAGGAAGACCCACTGATGGGAGGGTGAAATCCTGGCCTAAACTATTGGGTGTTGGTAAATGGGAGTAGGTTAGTTTGTCTTTTTGTTGCTGAATCAGCTTAAGGCTATGAAGCTTAAGTTTATTTCTGAACTGAGAAAGGTTACCCCGTGGCGGCTCTGAATTGCTCTCTTCTAATGCCCGTTCTTTCTCATAGAGATTCTCGTATAAGGGGATAAGTCCCTCTAAATCAGGCGAGTCGCTCTTCTTTTTTTGCTCGGCAAGGAGATAATCGATAACAGGATCTGCCAGAGTTGAGTCCAGACTGATGCCTTGAAGCATCATCTCTTGGATTTCCTGATTAAGCCTCTGAGGGCTATTGGGCTCGGGATGAGTCATTTGATGTAAAATTATTTTACGAACTATATTGAGTTTATTCGCCTGAGCTAGCGGTCAATGACTCTTAAGCTTTTACATCGTATGGAGCCCTGACTCTTGAACTTTCACATTAAAGCCTATTTGAGCTATATATTGATTGATTTCAGAAGTCGAGGTGAGTAGCCTGGAGTGATTCTAGTGGTTGGCCCCGAGTGGCCAATAGGGCGAGTATTTTGGCTGTTCGCTCAGGAAAGCCTTCCTCTAGATATTGCTGAACTTGAATCTTTACATTCCTGCGAAATGGTGCCACCCCCTTTGGTTGGCCAGCTAAATTATCTAAGCTCAAATCGAAGGGCACATCGCAAATAACGGAAAAAGCCCACTCGATTGCTTGGGGCTTCACTTCCACTTTATAAAATAATTCTTGATCTTCGTCATTACGGCCATCGGGCACGTACCAGTAACCGAAGTCGTCTTTGCCACGGCGTTCCTTGCCAGCAACGCACCAATGAGCGAGTTCATGAAGAGCAGAACGAAAGAAATCTTCTCTAAACTGTATTTCAGCCCATTTTTTGCCTTGGTGTGCTTTGTAGAAGGGCTCGGCGAATCCACCTAGCAGTTGAGTTTGGTAGTTGTTTAGGAACTCAGTGTTGAGTGTTTGGAGTAGGACTTCTAGGGTCATTAGGGAAATCGTTTTTTGCTGCTAGGCTATGGCTCTCGTCACTTCTTCAAATTGTCTTAGCTTAGCGTAGCTCCGCTCAGCCTAACTTAGTGTCGCTCAGATTCGCTCAATCTAGTACTGTCCAGCTCAACTCAATTCGACTCAACTCAGCTATGTATGGCGTGAAATATGCACTGGGCTATTATTCGATTCCCTATCAAAAAGAGCACTTGAGCTATTATCAGCTCATTATGAAGCTCCTCTCTCCCCATTTCCCCTTTAGCCCTAAGAAATCTCCTCTTTTTTATGGCTGGGTTATCGCTTTTGCCGGGACTTTGGGGGTGATTACCAGTATTCCAGGGCAGACCATGGGGGTTTCCGCATTTAACGAAGATCTCTTGTCCGTTCTGCCCATTTCACGCAGTTGGTTGAGCCATGCCTATCTGGGTGGCACTTTGGCCAGCGGGCTTTTGTTGCCTTATGCGGGAAAAATCTACGACCGACTCGGCGATCGCCTTATGGGAATTTTGGCCAGTTTTTGCCTTGGGGTCACTCTTTTAGTTTTTAGCCAAGTTGATGATTTGGCTACTTTGCTGGGTGGCGAAATGATTGGCACCTTCTTTCTCTTACTCTTGCTTTTCTTTATGTTACGCTTTAGCGGCCAAGGAATTCTCACAATGGTCAGTCGCACCATGATATCCAAATGGTTTCAGCGTCGGCGTGGACTTGTGAATGGGTGCTCTGGCCTTTTTGTGAGTTTTGCCTTTGGCTTAGCGCCCCAATTTCTGTTTTATTGTGTCAGTCAATATGGCTGGAGGAACTCTTGGGTTGGCCTCGGCTTATTTGCTAGCATGATTATGAGTTTTCTTTGTTGGCTTCTCTATAGAAGCACCCCTGAATCCTGCGATTTAAGAATGGATGGCGCTCCAGCTAGAACTCAATTGGGTGACGATGAAGATAGCGTGGATGAAGGCATTGAGTCCTTCGACTGGTCTCAAGCGAAGAAAGCCTCAGCTTTTTGGGGTGTGTGTTTAGCCTTGTTCAGCCAGGCTCTGGTGATTACGGCTTTGACTTTTCACCTAGAAGCTCTCGCCATGGGTCAGGGGCTTAGTGGGCAAGAGGCTTTTGCCATATTCTTTCCCATATCTATTATCGCAACTCTAGTTGGTTTTTTGGGTGGTTGGTACTGTGATCATTGGCCTGTTCACTGGTTAGTGATGCTCATGATGACTTGCCTTGGCATTGGCTGTTTTCAGACGAGCAATTTGGCTTCTCCCATGGGTTATTGGAGCCTTGTCTTTTGTTTGGGGATTAGTGGAGGGTTATTTTGCCCTCTATCTTCTGTTGCCCTTCCTAATTATTTTGGCAGAAAATATATTGGTGCTATTTCTGGACATTGTATGTCACTCGTGGTGATCGGCAGTAGCCTTGGCCCTTCTTTTTTAGCCCTAACCCTCAAAGGTAGTGGCGATTTTTCTCTGGGATTCAAGATCCTTTCGATTTTGCCCCTGAGTGTCTTTGTCCTTGGTTTGTTTATGAGGGTTCCGAGGAAATTTAGCTAAGCCAACTCCGGATCCCTTATTCTCGCATTTTGTTCTTTGATAAAAGAAGCTATTTCCATGAACTCTCTAATTCATGTATAATCAGTTCGTTTATAATGGCATTAGTATTATTATGAGAAAAGAACAGTGAGAGCTGATCCAGCTCGGATATTTCTGACTGGGTTAAGACTGAAACTCCTCCATTTAGAAATATCTCAAAAGAGCCACGGTCAATAAGAATACGCACATTGACGACTCCATCAATTGCGGCATCAGGCAATAGGAAATTCTTTTTTCCTCGATGCCTTTTTCTTTCTTTTTCGTTCATCTCAGCTAAGCGTTTTTGAATCTGGGCATAACTCGCACTTAAAAAACTCAACTTATTGTCTTTTGCTTGATAAGTAAGAGTGCTACCGCGCATATGGAAAACGAGATCTTTCGCTTTTGGCTCAAAGCTTAGGGTGATATCCATGGCATCGGCGCTTATGTCTTTTAGGTTCTGGTTTGCTTTCTCTACTTTAATATTTTTGGGTAGTGTATGTGTTTTCGTGTAGAGAGATTTGATCTCATCGACTGGCCAACGGCAGAGGAGGTGGTCTGCTCCTTGTTTTCTGAGGTGCATTGTGGTCGGGAATGAAAGTTGTTCTGCAAAAGGCATTCGCTTGCGATAAAAACACCCCTGTACTAACCAGCCCATAATTACTGTGCGATCATCAGGACTGTTATTGAAGGTTTGGGCTGCATTCCAGTGACCTATTTTATGATTGCGTACTTTCTGCTGACTATGGAATGCTTTGCCATCGAAATTTCCAACTTCGTAATCCAGGTTGCCATCATAGATGAGCCATTTTTTATTGCCCGACTTTTTGCCTTTATCATCGTATACATCCAAGTGAACCAGGTCAAAGCATTCATGGGCCCAAGGGCGTTGCATGTCAGAAGCAAATGCCCAATCTCGCAGGTTATCCGATGTGAAAAAACGCACCTTGCCTTTGCTGGTTTCACCCAGCCATAGGATGGTAATCCATTTTTTGCTTTCTTCGTGCCAAAATAGTTTTGGGTCCCTTTCAGTGCCTTTGGGGTCTACCGTCTTTCCTTGATTAGGGATAACCGGAGCTCCATCGTTGAGTAAAGTGAATGTTCTGCCTTTATCGGTGCTGTAGGCAATGCCTTGATAATAGCAAGTTTCAGCGGGGGGAGGGAGAATGCCAAAGTTCTTTCTTATATCTACGGCATAAGAGTAGAGTAGTACGAGTGTTTTAGTGTCTCCTTTTTGGACTCCCAAAGAGTTATTGTGATCCACCACACCTGTGCCAGAAAAAACATAGCCATTACCATAAGGAAGAATAGCATGTTCCATTTGCTGCCAGTGCACCATATCTGTGCTAATGGCATGTCCCCATGTCATATTGCCCCAGCCAGTTCCAAGGGGATTATGCTGAAAAAAAAGATGGTATTCACCATCGTAATAGAGAAGGCCATTGGGGTCATTGATCCAGTTCTTGCGAGAAGTAAAGTGAAACTTTGGTCGATACTCCTGGTCGTAGTTAGTTCCTAAGTAGGAGCTGTAATTGTCGAATGGGCTTTTTTCTAAGGCCGTGAGGAAAGGAACAAGAAGCAATGTGCATGAGAATGCAATTAAAAGGCATGACCATCGTGATGTATGTCGAGAAATACTATTCATGCTTATGGCCATATTGACTTTAAAGTATTCATTTGTGCACGTAGCACTTGAGTGTTTTCTTTGCCTTTAATCTGTATGTTAGGTTTGTTTTTATTTGTGATTCCTAAATAGGACCCGACAGCTTCTCCATCAGCCATAAATAACTCTACGGAGGCAACATCAACTAATGCACGCATTTTAAGTACGCCATTTTTTAAGAGAGCTGGTAGTTTTTTGTGCTTGTAGTAACCTTGTTTTATAATAGTCGGCTGCAAGAATTGCTTGTCATGATAGTATTTGATTTCTATGCCGCAAAAATCAAAAACCAGGTCCCCTTGTGGAATGATTTCCATACTGCAATCAAAAAGAGAGGAGTTTATCTTACTCATAGTGACATTGAGATCTTTAAGCGAAGTCTTGGCTATGGATTTTGTCTTGGCGTGAAGACTCTTGATTTCTCGAACAGGCCAGCGGAATAAGCGGATGCCCTCACTTGTAGTTTTGAGGCTAAGTTCCGTGGGGATAGACATTTGCTGGTCGAATGGCATTTTTGTCTCAACAAAAGGCGAATGCTTGCGCTCGTTCATCCAGCCTATCATGACTTTTCTTTCATCAGGGCTATCATTAAATGTTTGAGCGGCATAGTAATGGAAGCCGTAGTCGCCACAGAGTTTTTTGGACTCAGAAGTAAATGCACGTCCATCGAAGGTTCCGATTTCATAGTCAAAGCTTGCATCATACATGAGCCATTTTTTGTTAGAAGAATCTCCATCCACAGGCAACTCGACAACATCCATACATTCGGCAAACCATTTTCGTTCCATGGTGCTTTCTTTTTTCCAGTCCAAAAGGTTATCTGATGTGAAAAACCGTACTGCTGCATCGCAGGCCTCTTTGCCCCATTTGGCTTCTTTGACCCAGATGAGCATTACATATTTCTGGGTTGCTTCATGCCAAAAGACTTTTGGGTCTCGCTCACCTTTGAGAAGACCTTGGTTGGGTAAAACAACGCCTCCGTCTTTAAGTAATGTAAATGTTCTGCCTTTATCTGTGCTATAGGCAGCTGCTTGGAAAAAATGGGGCTTGGCTGTTGCTGTATAATAGGCGACCATCGTTTTGGTGTCTCCTTTTTGTTTGCCAAGGATATTTTTATGATCCATCACTGTAGTGCCTGACCAAATGGCGACTTCTCCATTCCAGCGTTTTTTCCATTCCTCTGCGATAAGTTCGCTAGGGACTTTATAAGGAACGATGGCTTGTTGGAGTTGTTGCCAGTGAATCATGTCTGTGCTAACTGCATGGCCCCATGATTTTGTGCCATTGCCATTTTTTAAGGCATGATGTTGAAAAAAAAGATGATATTCACCATCATAATAAATAAGTCCATTGGGGTCATTGAGCCAATTTTTTCGAGATGTGAAGTGAAATTGGGGACGGTAGGCCTGGTCGTACCCGATATCTAGGTAAGACTCGAAATTAAGATGGGCTTGATTGAACCTTTTATCAGCTTTTCCAAAGAGACTAGAATGGCTAAGCAATCCCACCTGGGCCAATATAAGAAATATGAGTATTTTTTTCACCTTTTTACTCCGTTAGAACTTTCATATATAGATACTCGAGCTGGGAGGAAATTAACTCACCTAGGTGATAAGCATAATAAACAGCGAGTAAAATCCAAGTTATTTTTGCTGAGATGAGTGATGAATATTTCGATGATACACATTCCTTAGGAGTAAAGATAAGTCGCCCTCTACATATTACTCAAGGTGGTTAAGTTCTAACTCAGAAAGTAATAATTAATACAAGAATATATTCTTGCTAGGGGGGTATAAATGCATTGCAACACAACTCTTTAAGGTAAAATGGTGCCGTTTATCCTTCTTGGGGAATATTCCATTCAGAGATGGTTTTTATCAGAATCTATCTGATCTATGCTTCGATATTATTATTGAGCATAGGGTCATACGCTCAAGATATTAATAGTGATACGGGTAGCATTCTTTTAAAATTCAAATGATTTATAGCGAGGGAAGTCCCTAATGGGCAAGTTAAAGTTATTCACAGTCGTATTAAGTTTTCATATTTGTGCTGCATTGCCATCTTTTGCCGCCACACTAACGTGGCCCTCGGGTGACACTGGACACTGGTTGACTCCCCTGGCATGGCTAGATGGAGCGACGCCAACAACGATAGGGACGGCAGACCAGGCTCGGGTTGATACGGGGACCATTTATTTAACTACCGGCAACACTTTTACGTCCACTAGTTGGCTTTACCTAGGGTACACAGCTAGTACCAACTCGGTGCTGCGCATGAGTAGTGCAAATTTAACCTTTGACAGACTTCATTTTGGTGAATCTGGAGTGGGTGACTTGATTGCGAATTCTTCTTATATAAATCTCACAGGAGGAGTGTTTTCTTTGGGAATTAATAATGGATCCTCTGGGAATCTGGCTCTGACGGATTCAGCCTGTGCTTATATTGGGGGGTTAAATCCTCATCCCAATATTGGTGGCTCTGGTAATGGATTTCTCTCTCTTGAGAATAGTACCATGACAGGTTTTAAAGGTCATTATATTGGTAAAAATACTGGCAGCGAAGGCCATCTTGACCTGACTAACGGGTCTACATTAAGTACAGATAGTACTGTTTATGTTGGAGACTCAGGTGTGGGTCACCTCACCATTGCAAGTTCAAATATGCAGTCATCATCAACAGCAGTCGATTTTATTGTCGGTAATGCCTCTGATAGCCATGGGTATATGACCCTCAGCTCTAATGCTCGAGTTTCTGGCTACCGGCAGTATCATATTGCCTATTCAGGTAATGCGACGCTCAATATGACAAGTGGGGCGAATATGAGTTCTATTAGAAATATAACTAACATAGGTTATTCTGCTAATACCCTTGGGGTCCTAAATATGACAGACTCATACCTGTGGGACGAAGACGGAGGATTTAATGATTCAAATATTGGTCTATCCGGTAATGGGCAAGTGACCATGGATAATAGTGTATGGAATGTGGCTCGCTGGTTATTCTTGGGTAAAGAGAGTGCAGGTGAAGGGACTCTTACGCTCAATAATGGATCGACAGTTAACTTAGGGAATAATTGCTTTCTAGGCTATAATGGAGCTGGAAACCTGACAGTGAATGAGAGTACTCTTAATACCCCGAGTTATTTGCATTTGACTGATGTGGCGGGTAGTTCAGCAAACCTCATATTGAATAGTGGAAATATCAATATTGGTGGTCAATTGAGAATTGACAACGGGGGCCGAGTTAGATTAGGTGGTGGCTCAGCAAATTTGAATATGGATAATAAAGTGATCGTTTCTACATCTCATGTATGGGAACATATGATAGATAAGAACCTAGGGCCATGGGGTCATATGGGGGCGGCTGAATTTACGGGCACTGTATATCAAGGAACCGGTTATGTTAAAATGGGTGTGAGGGGCGGCGCTGTTTTTACTAGTAGTAATACCTTTTACATGCAGGTCGGAACTGGAACTGGAACACTGAGCTATGAAACCCCTCTTCCTTCAACTATGTACGATGCCCCTGCTGTGGACACAGATATTGAGGGCACTACTAAGGACGCAATCAGCACAGTGCTTTCTTCGGCTAATCAGATTGGCAGTCTTGATTTATCAGCCCTAGGGACAATGAGCACGACTGTTAGTAGTGTTGCGGCGGGTTGGGCGCCCGTTGCAAATGTTGATAGTTCTCTGCAGAGAAATGGTTTAAATGTACTGCTTCAACTTGCTAGTGGCAGTGCCACAAATGTTATTAATAAATTAACGGAGGCTGGTTATGAGGCAGAAACAACCACATTTAGTACTTATGATCTATTGTTTAAAGTTTCTGCTTCTGACTTAGTTAATGGCACTGGCTATGTGATCTTTGATTTTCGCGATATAGCAACTGGAGTCAATTATGCCACTGTTGATAAGGTTATGGTTTGCCCCAGGGTTGGAGGCTCGTTTTTCTATACTGATTAATTGAGGTGGTTTGCCATGCCCCTGCAAGTTATCTAATTTCTGCGCCTTAGTAGTTTAATTCTTCCCCAGCGCGGTGAGGAAAATGATTAAGGCGACTTTTTCTCTCTATTTCCCTAAAGTTATTTTCATTTATTGGATTTTCGCAATAAGGGAAGATTTCGAGTCCAAGCATCGTTCTTACGCTTCCATCAACAAAGGTGTAGTTATTATCGAAGCCCGATAATTCATGGCAGTAAAAATCATCAACTTCGATACTATCTTCATTCGAGACGCCAGCTCCAAGATTGACTATTTTTATGCTTCCTTTGCGGAAGACTTCAAATAACTGCCTAGCGCTTAAAGCCCCGAGCCCAGCGTCTCCTTTGTGCCAATCGTGTTTGCTGAGTAGATTGTACTTTGTCCAGCAATCTTGATATATAATTGTTTCTGATGGAGCGTAAACATCGCTGATTTGAACCGGTGGGGTGTTGCTTTGTGCTATGACACCCAGACTTGAGGCAAGATTACTCACAACAGGGTTGCTTCCATTTGAAACAGAAGCAGCATAGCTTTTTCTTCTATAATAGCCCATGTTTCCATTGAACATTGTCTCTTCGTAAATATGTTCTCTCGGGTTTGAGGGGCAGATGAATACGGGGAATTCATCTCCATTTACAAAACCCTGGACCTTATCAGGAAAATTATACCCTAGGTACGTTGAAAGCAAAATATCCCAGTTTCTTGAGACTCCAGAATTCATTGTCGCAGGGAAGGCTCCGCTTTCATCAGAACTGTATAATGCTGTCGCTGTATAAAGGTTTTGTTGATTTGAAGCACATTTTAAACGCTTCGCGTTTTCTACCGCAGATGATAAGGTGCCGCTGAGTAGACTAAATAAAATAGCTAGAATAGCAGTGACTATAAGGAGTTCTATAAGGGAAAAGGTATTTAGAGAGCGTGAATCACCTTGTCTGCTTTTTCGCTCTTTCAGGTAAGCATTTTGTGCCCTGTCAGCCAACATTTTTTTGTAGCACTTTATTGTCATATCTGAACCTGAATATACGCATGATCAATGCAAATCAACCTAATTTTCGTTAGAGTCTCTTTGCTCTTAAAGCCTTGAAGTGAATATGATACTGGAATGAGAGCTGGCAAAACTCACTTTAACCGATTATATAGCAAAAATACATTTGCTTGTAGCGAATTAAATGAGTTGATTTGGATCGCTCCTAGGTAAAATACGTATTAATTTACTAATATTCAGGTAAAATGACCTTTATGCGTCACTCTGACGAGAGATGTGGGCACTACAATCGCCTCATAGAGTATCTCTTTCAGGGATTTTCTTGTCTTGCTATTTTGCTCTTTTGTAATACCCCTGCCTCTTCAGCTGTAAAGGGACTCACTGGGGAGATTCGCTTTGATGTCAACTCTGATTCAAATGCAGAGATGATTCTTTCTGGAGGGAATTTAGGAATTGGCACGCTCACTCCAGCAGCCAACCTTCATGTTCAAGGAAATGCAATCATAACGAAAAGTTTAACCGTTGGAGGAGGAGAGAATAGTAGTGGCTCGAACCTCCATGTGAATGGGACAATTGCTTATGCGCCCAATGTATTTAGCACAGGTTTGTCATATATCACTGATCAATCATTGGTACTTGCTGACACTTCAGCTGGTGATGTCGCTCTCTACCTTCCTTCAGCCATAGATAATTTAGGGAATATGATTACCATTAAGCGTACAAGTGATCTCAATAACTTGTACCTTTCTGCTTCGGGAAACCTGATGGATTCCTATGCCATTGTTATGTTTAGCTCAGGAAATATGAACACTCTTTCATTGATAAGCAACGGAAGTAACTGGTTGATTATGGGCGGAAAAGATATCGAAAATGTTTCGGAACATATGTATATGAACTGGGATCTTGAGGAAAGCAGTGGAAATACTGCCCAGGATGATTCTGGATGGGGCCGCTCAGGAACCTTGCAAGCTAACTATCAGTTTTCAGGAAATAGTGTGAGTGGGCCGCAGAATAATGCGCTTCTTTTTGATGATATTGATGCCGCTATTGAATTTAGTGGCAATCAGATTTCTCCAGCGATTGGCTACACTTATGCCATGTGGGTGAAAGCAAGTGAAGGTTCAGATGATGCCGTCGATCTTCCGCCTGAAATCATAGGCAATGCGGGTTTTGTTTATGGGCATCATGATACTTCCTTGAGGAGAGCGGCATACCACCGTTTGAGTGATGGCTCTTTGATTACGACTCAACATGGTTCTACTCTCAGCGCAAATACGTGGTATCATTTAGGCGTTACCTGGGATGGCACTGACCTTCAGCTTTATGTTGATGGGGTCGCTTCAACCAGTAGTTCAGCCTCAGATTGGTCTGGAGGGACGAGTTTTACTGCTCTTCATCCCGGTCATTTTTATGGTGGCAATGTGATTTATGATGATGTGCGCTTTTATACCAGAGCACTAAGCGCAACTCTTATGCAGGCGATTAAATTGGAAGGTTCACCTTAGAGACTCTGCGCATCCCTGACTTTTCTTACTTGGAACTTACTATTATTCAGGTCAGGAGACAAAGAAGTGAGTGATTTTGCTATTTCACTGAGTATAATAATTATGAGATGAATCTTTTCACGATGAATTTGTGAAAAAGAGAGTTTATTATAGATTGTCGTAAAGGATGGATTGTGAATCGTAATATATCTAATAAAACATTTGGCTTTGCAGCTCTACTGTTCCTGAATTCTTGTGTCGCGGAGCAAGTGAGCAATGGCCTGGCTCCTGAGGTTGTGGACCTTAATGCTAAAGATGTTTCCTATGCGCTAGAGCACAAACTTCCATATCTTGAAGAGCCTTATATAAGCACTTCCCCTAAAAATATGAAAGATGGTATTACTGTCGGGAAGCTCGGCGTAGACGGCGGGAATAAAGATAAAATATTGGCTTTTGCCGATTTTATTGCTCAGCCAGCTAAAGACCCTAAATCTCTTAATACGGATAGTCTTCTGATTAGTTATAAGCGCAAGCTTATTTTTGAATCGTATTATCGCCGTGGTCGCGCAAATTATCCGCATTATCAAATGTCCATCGCTAAAGCCTATACGGCCATGGCAATAGGGCGGGCCATACAACTTGGGCATATGAGCAATGAGGACCTGAATAAGCCCATTTTACATTTTCTTAAAGATATTGATGCAAGCAAGATTGCTTCAGGTGCAGAGAATATTACTCTCGAACAAGCCATGTGTATGGGCTCAGGACTTAGACTAGATGATGCAAAAGTCAGAGCATTCAGGCAGAAACGAAATGCTTTAAAAGGGCAGGGGCAGATTCAGGCCTACTTAGAGAGTAGCGCTTCCGTCCCACCTGCTCCTCGTGAATTTAAGTACCAGCCTTCAGACCCTTCTATTGCCATGCAGGTCCTGGAAACATGTGTGCCCGGTGGCGCCCGTGAATTTATCGAAAATCAGTTTTGGGGCAAAATGGGTATTACGAATTATCACTGGCAAGATGATGTGAGTGGCTTTCCTAAAGCCGCCGCTGGCTGCAGCGTGCGCTCACGTGATATGCTCAAAATGGGCCTTCTCGTCTTAGATAAGGGGAAATGGCAGGGTGAACAGTTGTTGCCTGAGGATTTTTGCGAGCGCGCAACAAACCCTGTGAAAGTTACCTCGACGGGCCCTCAATATGGGTATTACTGGTGGGTGGAAAATGTGAAAGTCGGCAATAAAACCTATCTTTGTAAGCAAGGGCGTGGCGCAGGTGGTCAGTTTATCTTTATTTACCCCGAACTAGAGCTGATAATAGTCATGACCGCTCACAATAAAGGCATGGGTAAGATGCTATATTTAGCCAATAAAAAAGTACTTCCTGCGTTTCTGAAATAGTGATTTGGTTATGGAGTTAACGATAGAATTCTTTATAGAATGACTTTATTGTAGATTTTTTTTGCAATAAATCAGGGGGGAATCTAAAAAAAATGTCCAATTGTGAAAACTCAGCGGAAAGTGATTCTGAAGTGGATAGTCGATCAGAATTTATGGAGTTACTCGTTTCTATTGAATATGATTTAATGTCATATATAGGAAGTCTTGAGTATGAAGCTTCAGCGCGGGAAGATGTTTTTCAGGAGGTTGTTGTTACAATGTGGCAAAAATATGCGACTTACAATCCTGAGTTTTCTTTTGGAGCATGGGCTAGGGGAATCGCAAAATTCAAATTGATGCAGCGCTGGTCAAAAATTAAAAGTGATCGCAAGCACATGATGTTTTCATCTGCTGCCATAGAGGCGGTTGATGAGGCTTATAAGAAAAAGGATCATCTTCTTGAAGGGGACTCTGCCAGGCAGGATTTTCTTAACCAGTGCCTAGAGCGATTGCCCGAAGAGAGACGATCTCTTTTGAGATGGAAATACGAGAAAGGCTGTAGTCTCAAAAAGTTAGCGGAAATGTACGATAAGAAAATAGATGCCATCTCGAAAGTTATTAGCAGATTAAGGAAATCCCTTTTAGAGTGTGTCCGTGAAAAAGAGGCTTCTTTGCAGTGAATAATGAGCTAGTAGAGCAACTTCTCGATAAGTGGTTTGATAAAAACATAAGCCCTGAAGAGTTTAGGGAACTTAATGGCCTTTTAGAAAAGAATCAAGAAGTCGCTCATCGCTTTGCAGAGAGAATGAGTCTAGATAAAAAGTTGTATACTCATTTCTCTCGCTCAGGTGCTGCATTAGAGAAAATTCCTGAATTTAAGAATGATTTGGCTGATCATACTCGGCATGAAAAGCGTGATGACTTGATCTGTTCTTACCTGACTGGTGAGCTCGATGCAGATGGCTTTAAAGATCTTGATAGTGAGGTTCAGCGGCCTTCAGGTGCATTCCGAATGGTTGAGTTAAATCAACTCAAAGAATCGAGTGAAGAGTTAGCCGTACCTGAGAAGAAAAGAAAGAGAATTGGCGCTGCACTCAAGCGCTGTTTAGACATCGATAAACAAAAACGTCATTCGTATATAAGTTATGCCATAAGTGCTGCCGCTTTAGCTACTGTATGCGTTGCGTTATATTTATTTAAGGCCCCACAGAAAGCAGCAGTAAATCAAGTTGCAATTGTGGAAAGCTCTGTGATACCAGAGAGTAAGGTGCTTGAAAGTATTGATGATCTAAGAAATGAAGTGGAATATACTTTACTATCGGGAGCGCATTTAAGAACCCCTCGTGCAACCATAACAGCAATTAAGAAATCCAAGATCAGAAAAATCCCAGAAGGCTGGCTGCTCATGTCAGGTGATGTCTCTGCTCAAGTCGAGAAAGGCCAAGGTGATTGGGCTTTGCACTCTCCCAAGGGAACAAAAGCTCAAGTGCTTGGTACTTACTTTGTTTTTGGTGTTTCGTCAGAGTCTGGCCTTGGAGAATCTTCATTCCTAGAAGTTGTTGAAGGAAGAGTTGCCTATGGTAATCGATACGGCCAGGAAATTCTCAATGCTGGAGATCGAGCTGATATTAGAGGAGATCGTGCACCTGAGAGATATAGACTCCCTGATGTGATTCCTCCAGATATTCGAACCTCAGAAAGAGTTTTAGTTCCGAGAACTCCTGTGCAATTAGGAAAAGAAGCTTATGACGTCTTAGAGGAATATGATATAATAGGCCTTCCTAGAGCTTCGGAAATTGTGCATGATCGTTTAGGGGGCATATGGTTTGCTTTTCGAGATCGTTCGCCATCGTTAATCCGTATCAATATTGCTTCGGGCTACATCGACAGGTATATAGCGCTAGATGATCAAATCTCAGGTTTAAGTTATTATCATGGCGACCTCCTAGCAAGAAAAGAAATAATTGACGCTTACTCCTATCAAGTGAATCTATCAAGCCTTCAAGTTCATAAGTTTCCAGAGAATCATTCCTTTGCTGAAGAAGTCTCACCACTAAAATTAGGTGAGGATGCATGCATCCTAGGTGCTACGCGATTTATGTCAAAGCAAGACATGCAAAAGGCTTACCAAGCGGGTGGTGAGCTTGGAGATATGAAGTGGGAATTTCCATCAAGACACGACCTCAGGATTTCCTTAGATCAAAAAGATGATATCATTATAGGCATGTATAAATTAGGTGCGCATAATTTCTTAACGATGCATGATTCTGATTCAGGTGAAATTATCAAGCAGGCTCCGGAAGGTCGGAACTTATATTATTCCGTATTCAATATAGAGGATAAAGATCATATGTGGGTATATCAAAGTGAACCTGTGCTGAGAAGGATAAAAATTAACTGGAAAAAGTAGATACTTCTTCATCTTAAAACATTAAATATACCAACAAAACCTCCTCCGGGAAGCATCTTAATTTTTATTTGGTCATGCTGATTGACTCGATCTTTTCTAACGACAATTTCCGGGTTTGTATTGAGTGAAAATTCAGCAAGAGAGTTTGGGCCTATGTGATATTGAGCTGAACCGTAATTCCTTTGACGATAATTTGGCATGCCAATATAAGTCTCAAATCTTACGAACTCCTGTTTGAGTTGATATTCAACCAGATGATTGCCTGTAAATCGAGTATAGTTACTGTAGTTTTTTCTGCCAATGGGAGCCTCCGCCCTTCCGTCTTTTTTCGTCTTACTAAGAATTATGTCTGCTTCTCCGGTGATTATTTTGGGCTCTAAATCAGACAGGTGTTGGAATTTTCCATCTTTGCGTATGAGTTTCCCATCTGCCCATACGAGATGAAAGATATCACTTTTCTGATTCAGCCCTTTTGCTCCCAGGATTAACTTATCCCACCCATCCACATCCACGACGACATGATATGGGTCTGCTCCACCATACACAACATTAGGCAGCTCTTTCGGGTCTTGGTAATATGTCGCCTCATATTGTTTCGATGATAGAAATGATAAGTCCAATTGATAGGTCTTAGTTTTCATCTCACCATTAATGAGTGCGACATACCAATCGTCACCTTTTTGCTTTGCCATTGCGACCAGTTCCCCTATTTGGTTTCCGGGCAAAACTAATGTTTTGTCCCAAACAACTGGAAGTTCATTGAGAAATGGAGTGAGTGAACTATCTAAAGAGTTCTTTGTATCACCTGCCATAGTCATTAATGGTGATGTCATGATGATAGAGTTTGCCATTTGTAAGGGCAAGGTTGCTCCTCGAGAATTTGCCCTTTGCATCAGTAAAGGCGCATAGTCAGTTCTTTCAGTTAAGCACCTAGTGAAGGGTGAAAGAGCGTATTGGTGTACTGGTCGATTTGTATTCTCATTATGCATTGGGTGCCTAACCCCTCCCCAGTTCATAAGATGAGGCCAAGTTTTGGAGAGACCACTTAAGGACCCTGCATTAGCAAAACTGACCATGATTTTATACTTAGCCCCCATAAGCAGACAATCCAAAATAAAGTCTTGGGTTTCATGCCCATTCCGCTTTATGCTATCGATATGTATGCCACTTACACCTGATGATTGGCAATGGCGGAAAAAGGTCTCTCTGAAATTTTCAGACTCCAATCCATGGATATGAGCATTATGAAAGCGACTTTTGCTTAACCAAATGCCCACGCCTTTTGTTTTGGCATAATGGCATAATTCTTTAATCTTCAGCCACGGGTTCTCTCCTTTTTCACGCCAACCAAAGGCTGGGTCTTCCCAACCTGCGGAAACTAAATAGTACTCAAATTTCATTTCGGCGATTTCATCGATTATGTTTTTTTGATCCAGCCAAACAAGTCCAGCCTCTCCCGAAGATAAATGGTTTGAATAGGCCCGGCCAGGCTGAATCCAATCGCTATTGCATCCATTGGGGAAAAATTCATCATCGGGCATTTCACTTAAACGCCTATTCATATCACAATTGATGAGAGAATTGAGGTCGGGGCCTATCATGGTGATTCGCCAAGGTGAGCGAATATTTCCGTTTAAGTGCCAGCCTTGTTTGTCTTCTGTGAAAATGCATTGCAGATTTCTGGGTTTATTGGGTAGCAGTGATGCTCCGCTGTAATCAATCACTCCCACTTCATTGATGGCGGCATAGCGACCATTTGGGTATTTGAGCAAGACTGGCAGGCTTAGAATTGCTTCTTTATGATCAGTCAATAAGGAGCTTTTGCTTGCCTGAAACTTTTGAATGCCTCCCTTATCCTCTTTGCCATCTATGGTAGTCCATAGAGTTGTCTTCTCTGGGAGACTCCAAGAACTTCTTTCTTCGTTTAGCAATCGTTCATTTTTTCCAGGGATGTCGTAGCGGTAAGCAAAACCGTCGTTGTAAGCGCGGCAAGTGAGTATCCATTCTTGCTGACTTTTTTTGTGAATGAACTTAATAGTTGCCTCTAAGCAATGGTTTTTTGTCCCTGAAGTATTTTTGGATTTGGCATATGACTCATGTATGATCTCTTCTTTTATTTTTTCTAGGCGACTGCCTATTCCCAAATCGATATTATCAACAGTGAGACCTATAGGGCTTTCTTCTATAATTATATTGCCATCGATATTGAGGGTATAGCAAACTCGGTCTTTATGATTGATGTAGAGCCTAGCCTTTAATTGCTGATTCGGACTCGATATTACGGCCAAACTCTGGACTTTTTGCTCTCCATAATTGGGGATAACGCCCAGAAGAAGTAAGGGGAGGGTCCATAAGCTTAAATTGAATTTCATGGATATGACTTTTATTGGAAATTTTCTTAGAGTCATGTTACCACACTCCCCATTTAATCATCATTTTTCAATTGATTATATTCCGATTTTGCTAAGATTGGAAATATTATGGCAGGTTTGCCACCCTTCTCAGATAAGTGGGTATGAACCGGGTGAAAAATGAATCCCAAGATGAATACAAAGAAGGAGACTTCTTAAAGCTATTTCTCAAACATGAAAATGCTTTAAGGGCCTTTGCCCGAAGTCTGCTGCCAGATTGGTCCAGTGTTGACGATGTCTTGCAAGAATCTAGCTTGGTTATGTGGGAAAAGCTAGATCAGCTTCATTCTGAAGATGGTTTTTTGCCATGGGGAAAGGTTATTGTTCGCTTTAAAAGCATGAATTACTTACAGAAACTCAAATCCCATAAGAAAGTTTTTGGTTCTAAGCTCTTGGACCTTCTAGCTGATGAGGCTACTATGATATCTGACCAGGGCATGAGCGAACACCGCGATGCTTTAGAGCAATGCCTAGAAGACTTTTCTCCTAAAGATAAGGAGCTTGTTTTTGCCCCTTACCGGAATAGAGGAGGGATCAAGCATATTGCAAAAATACTCCAGAAAACCGAAAACGCCCTTTATAAGAAAATGGGACGCCTTCGAGAATCACTAGCTCTATGCATTCGGGGCAAAGTGGAGCTGCCCAGCTGATGGATGACTTTCGCCAACTTCAACATCGTTTCTTTCTGGGTGAACTCTCAGATGAAGAAATGGAAGCTTTGGAGCTAGCATTGGAAGAAGACGAATCATTGCGTAAGCGTCATATCCAACTAGCCATGCTGGATACAGGCCTAAATGAACTATCCGCCTACTCAGAAGAAGAGAAAGAAAAGCCTAGGCGTAAAGCCATGGCGAGGAATCATTACTTAAAGTATGCCATGGCAGTTGCAGCTTGCCTACTTCTTTCTTTCTCATTATACTATTTCCAGAGCAACCAAAAAGGGATTGCCATACTGGTGAAAAGCGACTCAGCCGTATGGGAAGATGAGCTAGGCATGTACCCCGGTGCACATTTATCTCCGGGGGATTTAAAGCTCAGTGCAGGAATTGCCACATTGCAGTTCAATTCTGGTGTCCACTTGCTCATGCGGGGGCCATCTTTTGTGACATTGAATAATGGTATGAATATTGAGGTTTCACGTGGCTTTGTTCGCGTAGATATCCCAAAGGGAGCTAAGGGTTTTCGCCTCGAGACTCCTTTTGGTTACGCCATTGATCACGGAACCGCTTTCAGTGTGCATGTGGACCCTATGAAGCAAGAATCACATTTCGGCGTAAATGAAGGGAAAATTTCTGTGCATCACCATTCCGGTGAATTTCTCTACCTAGTCGACCAACAAAGCACTGCTATCTCAACGAGTGGCATAGGAAAGGTGAGGGGGATTATAAATGAGACAGGTCAATTCGGCTATAATAATGCGAATGTGCTTTCTTCTGAAGGTATGGAGGTTTCAATTGTCGCAAATGACGAACGCCGCTCTCGTTTGGATGCTCGCTATTTAATGGTGAAGCATCAAGAGCAAAATAAAGCGCTTGATCGAAAATCATATTTTTCATTTAACTTAGAGGGCGTAGACTTCTCTCAAGTTCGCCAAGCAGAACTTCAATTAAATGCTGTGCCAACGCGCCTCGGTTCAAGTGAAAATATGCCTCGCTATAGCACTTTCAGTCTTTATGTTATCAATGAAAGCCAAGAGACACGTTTTAAAAAGGACCTGAAGTGGGATGAAGCGCCTGCAGAATCCATGGCTCAAATGATTGCCAGTTTTGATCTAGCGCAAAATGAGTTGCAGAAGAATATAAGCATAAAGAACAGCGCTTTATTGGATGTCCTCCAGCAAGACAGCAGTGGACTGATTACTTTCTTATTGGTCTGTGATACCTCAGGGGGTAGTCTCGTTCATGGTTTTGCCAGCAGCGCACACCCAACCTTTATTGGCCCCCAGCTTATTTTGCATGGTGAAGGTGAATAATCATTCCTTTCAATAAAAGAAATATTTTTTTTGGCAGGTTTTGCTCTGCCGACGAATAAGTGTGGAAATGAACAATATATTTTAAGAGAATAGAAGAAGCTTATGTGTCATCTGCTAAAATATCCACTTATATTCATTTTGCTTCTAGCTTTACTTGGAGCAAAGCTATGGGCTGATTCACCAGTACAAGGCCCAAATGTGATCGTTATCATGACTGATGACCAAGGCTATGGCGATATGTCTGCCCATGGAAACCCCATTCTTAAAACCCCAGAAATGGATAAAATACACGCTCAATCCGTGCGCTTTACGGATTTTCATGTGTCTCCAAAATGCACACCAACACGTGGCTCACTTATGACTGGCTTGGACCCCATGCGTAATGGGGCCACGCATGTATGCCAAGGTCTATCCATGATGAACCGAGAAGTGAAAATAATGCCTCAGTACTTTGCCGAATCAGGCTATGCGACGGGTCTTTTTGGTAAATGGCATCTAGGCGATAGCTACCCTCATCAACCACGTTTTAGGGGCTTCCAAGAGGTTCTTTCCTTTAGAGCTTGGGGGATTACTTCATTGGCAGATTATTGGGGGAATACTTATTTTAACCCCATGTTAATGCATAATGGGGTCGATGAAAAGTATGAAGGCTACTGCACGGATATATTTTTTGATGAAGCCATGAAATGGATGAGTTCATGTAAGGATCAGGGCAAGCCTTTCTTTGTCTATTTGCCCACAAATACCCCTCACTACCCTAATGTTTGCCCTAAGAAATTTTCAGACCCGTATAAAGGCAAAAAGCATAAAGGTCTGTTGGCGCATGCTGAGTTTTACGGAATGATTAGCAATATTGATGAGAATATGGGGCGTCTTGAGAACTTTTTAAAAGAAAAGGATTTACGGGATAATACAATTCTTCTTTTCCTTTCAGATAATGGCAGTCAAAGTGTTAAAGCTGCGAAATTATACAATGCGGGTATGAAATCCCATAAAGGCTCAATCTATGAAGGAGGGCATCGTGTTCACTTATTTGTGCGTTGGATCGATGGTCAACTTTCTCATGGCAAAGATATTTCCGATCTTACGATCGTTCAAGATATCTTACCGACATTGGTTGAGTTATGTGGTTTAAAAGATAAAAAAAATCAACATGATGGCAGAAGTTTTGCCGAACTCCTCAAAGGCAAGAAGGAATCATTAGAAGAAAGAATATCCGTTATCCAAGCATTTAATAATGCCAAGAAATGGAGCCACGCATTGGTAATGAAAGATAAGTGGCGACTAATGAGACATAAGGGAGGAAATGAACTTTACGACATTAGCCTTGACCCTCATCAGGATCAGAATGTATATGATCAATTTCCAGAAGTGGTTAAAGAGTTAAGTTCTCATTACGATCTTTGGTATAAAGGAACTGCCAAAGCATGGCACGATCCTCGCTATATCATTATTGGTTCAGAATATCAGAATCCATTAAATCTATACTCTAACGATTGGATAGGTGACTATTGTGATCACGCAGGTAATTTAGGCCAAGCCAAAGCCAAAGGTTTTTGGCATATTCAAGTTGAGCGAGAAGGCGAGTATGAAATAGAGCTAAGGCGCTGGCCTGAAGAATCGCAAAAGACTCTAGTAGAAGCTTGGGCACCGAATAAACCTAAAACAGCAAGGCCCATCGCAAAGGCAAGCTTGAAAGTTGCTGACTTTGAGAAGGCCGTGGCCATAAACGCTGAAGATACCCATGCTCAATTCACGGTGCGTCTAAAGAAAGGTCAGACGAAGTTAGAAACAAGGTTCTTTGATGAACATGGCAAGGTGCTTGGCAGTGCAATTTATGTCAAGGTCACCCGTAAATAGGAAAGGTATATAAAAGGGAAGGAATTATGAATTTACAGAAACGACATTTATTGATAAGCGTATGCCTTACGCTCCTTTGTTTTGGCTCCAGCGCTTTATGTGAGTGGCAACCAGTCAAAGGGCGAATCATGACAAAGTGGGCAGAGGATGTTAGCGCATCAAATCCACTGCCAGAATACCCTCGTCCCCAACTAGTGCGGGATCAATGGATAAACCTAAATGGCTTATGGAGTTATTCTATGACGGCTTCCACAGCTAATAAATCAGGAGATTTTTCCGCTAAAATATTAGTCCCTTACCCCATCGAATCTGCTTTATCAGGAGTGAGAAAAATATTTACACCTAAAGATAAATTGTGGTATTCACGTCATTTTAAATCCCCGGCGAATCTCAATGGAAAAAAAGTGATTCTGCACTTTGGAGGTGTGGACTATGAGTCCAAGGTATGGATTAATGGAAAAGAAGCCGGCTCCCATAAAGGTGGCTACGATGCCTTTTCTTTTGATATCACAGAGCTGCTTGTCGAGGGAGAAAATGAGATCCTTGTCTCTGTGCTATGGCTTGACCCGGTTAAATAGAATGTATAATGATTGTATTTTTGATTATCATCAATGGCTGGCAAAGGAAAAGCACTCACAGTTCCTGTAAAGGAAGTTATCGTTAACTGCAAGAGTTACTTCGAGCAATTAAAGAAATCCAAAAGTGACGAGGCAATATCTTCAAACAGCGCCAGTGCTCTAGCTGCTCAAGCTACTGGGTTTAGCCTTGTTTCCGTACAAAGGGTCATGAAGGAAAGTAATGGTGCTGGGTTTACTTCTCCTAACCCTAAA
>JADGBV010000059.1 GCA_015231345.1 Planctomycetota bacterium | reverse complement strand
ACGCGAAAGATAAAAATTAACTATCATAAAGGTCAGTAAGCCTTATCCCGGCACGGAATCTGTGGGTAAATGTAAGCAGGGGAAGGGCATAGTTTGATTTTAAAGACAAATGGATCATTATGGGCAGTAGGGAGGAATGACTTTGGTGAATTAGGTGATGGAACGAGTGTTGATAAAGTTAATCCTGTCGAAATACTATCATCCGGTGTATCTCAGGTGTCAGCAGGGGTATATCATAGCTTGATCTTAAAGAACGATGGATCATTATGGGCAACAGGGGATAATTGGTATGGTCAATTAGGTGATGGAACGAGTGTTGATAAAGTTAATCCTGTCGAAATACTATCTTCTGGTGTGTCTCAGGTGTCAGCAGGGGCATATCATAGCTTGATCTTAAAGAACGATGGTTCTTTGTGGGCAACAGGGAAGAATGGCTCTGGTCAATTAGGAGATGGAACTCAAATAGACAAAACTAGTCTCGTTGAGATATTATCTTCCGGGGTGTCTCAAATATCAGCAGGGGCACATCATAGCTTGATCTTAAAGAGTGATGGCTCATTATGGGCTACAGGTAGTAATTTCAATGGTCAATTAGGTGATGGAACGTATGAGTCTCAAAATGTTCCTGTAGAAATCCTATCCTCCGGTGTGTCACAGATCTCGGCAGGGGATCATCATAGTTTGATAATTAAGAACGATGGATCTTTGTGGGGTGCTGGGTTTAATGCTGCTGGCCAATTAGGTGTTGGAACAACTGAGGAGCGGTATATTCTTGTAGAAATCCTATCTTCTGGTGTCTCTCAAATATCAGCAGGATCATATCATAGTTTGATCTCAAAGACAGATGGTTCTTTGTGGGCAACAGGAAGAAATTTTTATGGTCAACTGGGTGACGGTACATACCTGGATAGCTATAGTCCTGTAGAAATTCTATCATCCGGAGTATCACAAGTTTCAGCTGGAGATTCTCATAGTTTATTTATCAAAAACGATGGTTCTTCTTGGGCAACTGGGTCAAATCTAAATGGTAAGCTGGGTAATGGTGTAAGCTTGATTGAGCTGACTCCAGTAGAAGTTGAGTTTTAAGAAAACCTTATCTCTATAATCTGAAATATCTACTCATCCCCTCTTGCGACCCCTGGTCGCAAGAGGAATGAACAAAACTCCCCACGACCTCCAATTCAACTGAATCTCTGTAATAATCTCCACTCATCTTAATTTCGTAATTGACCAATGCTTAAGTATGCTTTAACAGCATTGGAGTAACAATAATCTCCCTTAAGCTCAGGGCAAAGCTCAACTTGCAGCCAGTCAACCACTCTGGATTCTGCGCTTTCTAATATATTTCTAATAAATTATTAATATAAATCTAAAAGAAATATATGGATTCTAATATAAGCTTCAATTTGAATAAGTTATAGGTGCACAATGAGCCTTAGGTCCCTGTAGATTATGTTATGGTAGATATTCAGTCATTCTTAGACCTTAAAGTTTACGCACCTTCAAGCATACAAATAAGAGAAACCGAATTATATAATCGAATATATTGCTGCGACATAATCTCAGTTACTGGATGCTTTTCAACAATATTTATAAAAAAAAGATTGTACCTAAATCTCGCGATTGTTTGAAATCCACTGGCTTTTCCAACATCATTAAGGCATTATGCGAACATTGTATCGAATTAAGTCTATGAGTTCGAGAAAATTCAGAGAATATCGCTTTCAAACTACAGAGTATAGAAGAATATTAGAATAATTCTACAATAAGTGCGTATTGCTCCCTCGAGTCATCGGAAAAGAGTTAAAACTATCAGATTCTGACTGGAGGTGAGCAGCTTCTGGTCCATACTTCAGAAAAGCTCAGGCTATCTAATAGGCTGTCCCTGAGTTTCAATATGATTGTCCCTCCTGTCTTCACAATTTTACCTGCGATATCAATAAATTTACGCCGAATAGTATTGGCATAGGATTTCGGGGAAAATACACCGACTAGTGCGTCACGCTTGAAACCCTCAAATAGAGCAAGTGTTAATACCATACATTGATACACGACCATATTTTCTGAAAAGCGATGAAATGGTAACTCTTCAAAACCGATTTCTTTGAGGGCTCTATGTGGCAGCTCATCACCGCCTCTACTGTGATGTGACATGATGATCGTCTTAGATCTGAGCCAATGCTGTTTGTCTTTTCTGCTCATATTCTTGAGGACGTTATTATTCACACCGATATTTGTGAGAATAATATTCGAAGGTCTTGCAAAATCCAACAGAAATTGTCCGTCATCTCTAGTCATAAGTTGAGTGTAAATGGCTCGGTAATAAGTCGTCCATGATTTGCTTCTGAATCCAAATTCTGCAAACCTCCATTCAAGATTGCCTTTTTTGTACTCATCCCATTCTCCCTCAGTTATTCCTTTTGTTGCCTCTTTGACAGACTCGTACATTCTTCCAGAAACAATGAATGCCACATTTTCCCTATCCAGATAATCCATAATCCTCTTGTCGTAATACCCGCCATCTAATCGGATAACGATAGTTGTATTGTCACCCATATCTTGCCGAACCCGACTAATCAATCTCTCAATCATAGCAAGAGTCTTCCCTATTTCGTTTGTTGGGGTATTTCCGCTGCGAAAAATAGCGTCAATGATCATCCCGTTCCATACAATCTGCATTGGATGATATCCCTTAACCTTCTTATAGGTACAACGCACGCCCTGTCTTTTTTTTGCCTCGTCATTATTCATAACCATCGAGTCAACACTAAATTCAACCACGGAGGGATTTTCTAGTTTTAGCCGTTCCATGCAGTAATCCAGAAGAATATCACGAAATGCAATTTCATGAAATTTCGTAAACTTTTCTGACATTCTGCTAATAGCATGAGAGGATGCCATATCTTTCACCTCTGTTTCAAGTGCAGCAGCATAGCCTTCATCTTTTTTCAGGTCATCGAAGTAGGTGATGTGTCGACTTGTTCCGTCCATCAGCCATGCGGTCATTTGCTTAAAGAAGTCCCGAACAGCAAGTCCTTTGGAACTACCTTTTAGTGAGGAAAAATCAGCATCTAGCCGATTAAGCACACCAGTCCCTTCGAGGTATTTACAGAATGGAGCAATGCCAGCTCTACCAGTAATCAAATCTTGGGTTGACTCTATGCTATTTATTCGAGAATTAGAAACGCTCATTGGTAACTCAATGGGTGAAAAGGGAGGTGAGAGTTGATGCTCTCACCTTCCGCATTATATCGGGAACTAAGATAGATCCTTCTGTTGAGTTATGAAATAACCGCTAAATTCAGGTTGTAGTAGAATTTTATATGAAATAATATATAAAAGTATATCACAAAAGGTTCTGTGTATTCAGAAAAGGGGATAGGTTTTGAATAAGATTGCAATGCTCCCAGTGAGTTTGCCCTTCCTGCTTCTTGCAATGGGGTATGGAAGTGAAAATAAAGTCTTACTAAATACAGTCCTTCTGGACGATGATGCCAGAATAAGAAGGCAGCCTGTTCAAGAAGATATTCTCGAGCGAAATAAAGAACCCAATAAAATTTCTCAAAAGCTAGGGAAAATAACTCCTTATTTGAAGAAAATAAATGGTTTTCTAGATAGCCAGTATCGCTTTAGGGCAACTTCATCTGACGATGATCACGACCTCTATGAAACCCTAGGTTTGGATGTTGGCAAGGAATTAAGCTTTCATTTTCTCGGAAGAGCTGCGGTTGACCTAGATGGCAACCAAGGTAAATCATCTTATGCGGCTTTTGACAGTCTTGCTGATACTTATAGCAAAAGTATTGACGCGAAGCTTTTTTCTGCTTACCTGGACTACAATAAACTTGAGAAAGTTGATCAATTACGTTTGGGGCGTCAGACTTTATATCAGACTCCAGAAATTGCTTTTTTCGATGGTTTGAATGTGGAATCATCGGAATTGGGTCGCTTAAAGGGGCAAGTTGGTGTTTATGGTGGTGTGCCAGTTCATCTTTATGAGTCTTCTTCAAGTAATGACTATATAATAGGTCTAAATGGTTCTATATCACCTTGGTGGGGATCAAATGCTCGTTTAGACTGGATGAGAGTCAAGGATGCTTATAAAACTAACCTTCATGAAAATGATTTATTTAATCTTGGATTAAAGCAAAAGATAAATGATAAAGTTCGCCTATCAGCGGCTTATTCTCTATTAGAGAGTGAAAGCCGGGACCTTTCACTAAAAGGTTATTATCAAGATGCAGAGCATGACCTTCAGCTTTACGTGTCTTATTATAAATTGTTGAATTCTCAAGAAGATCATGCTATGGAATTTAATCCCTATCAAGCGATTCTTAGAGATATGAAACCATATTGTCAAGTGCATTTTTTAGCATCTAAAGGCTTGGGTGAGAACCTTTTTATTGAAGCTGGTGTGGATGTAAGGACTTTAGATGAAAGTGGCGACAAAGGAACATATAACCGAGAATATACACGTTATTATTTGTCACCAGCATGGTACGACAATCCTTGGCCAGGCTTTTCTGTAGGAATTACGGGTGAAATTTGGGATAGTGAAGGTCGCGATATCGCAACTTATGGTCTTGACCTAAGTCATCGTTGTTCTGAAAAGTTAAAAGTATCACTTAGTTCCTATTTTTCTCTTTATAAATACGATATCTATACGGATACAGAGAGAGATGATGTACAGAGCTACACTTTGAAATGCAAATATGCATTACGAAAAAACCTAAAGCTTAGGGTTTCCTATGATTATGAGGATGATGATTACGAGTCTTACCATATTATTAAATCGGGGGTTCAATGTCACTTCTGAAAATTAACCCCTCATTGCTTATTGCTGGGCTGCTAGCCTTTGGTCTGGTTCAGATTGCAGAAGGCAATTGGTTTTCCGATTTTAGAAGCAAATTAAAGGGAACCTTTAATAAGAAATCGGAATCTAAAGTCTCTAAAATGCACAAAGTGTATCACGATATGGAGGAATTATCTTGTGATGATTGTCATATGGACGAAAGCGATACCCAAAAGATAATAATACCTGGTATCAAAAAGTGCATGGAATGTCATGAAGATGATGATGTGCTTAGGGCAGACCAGATAAAAAATGGGATAAAGCACACAAAACTCATCACTTTTAAAGATGAGGTTATATTTAGCCACTCCTCTCATATGGCTGCAAAACTAGAATGTACGGAGTGCCATGCCAATGTAGTAAAAGGAATACAGAAAACAAATTTGGCTTCTGGGCAAATGAAAGTTTGTGTCGGATGTCACGAAAAGCATGATGATTATAAAGCAGATGACTGCAGTGTTTGCCATAAAGAAATCACAAAATCTTGGAAACCTAAAAATCATGGAAAAAACTTTAAGCATCTCCATGGTCCTTTATCGAAAACATGTTCTAAAGAAACCATTGATGATTGTACAACTTGCCACAGTGAAAGCAGCTGTACTGCTTGTCATTTAACTGAAGAGCCTCGCAATCATAATAACTTTTTTCGTCATCGCGGGCATGCTCTAATTGCAAGTATGGATCGAAACCGTTGTTTTACATGTCATAAACAAGATGGTTGTGATCGTTGCCATGCAACAACAGAGCCCAGAAGCCATAAAGGCTCATTTGGAGCTCCTCGGAATAATCACTGTGTTTCATGTCATATGGAAAATAAAGAAGAAGGTTGTGCTACTTGTCACCAAAACACCAATAGCCATAATATGGCCACAGTGATGCCACCTAATACAGCTCACACGAAAGCCACAGAGGCCCAATGCCGAGAATGTCATATTGGCCCTAAATTGCCACACCCAGATAATGGAGAATCATGCCGCGGATGTCATCGTTAACAAAAAAGGTAAATATCATGAAAGTGAAATATACTAACGAGGCGCTGGTGCCACTGCTAGGAATATTGACTCTGCTTCTTGCTCTGGCTTGCGGCGGGAGTGATAGTAAGGAATCAAATGCTATAAATGAATTCAGTGGATCAGTTAAAGATAGTAGCGGTAACCCTGTTGCCTCGACTCTTGTCTATTTGATTCCGATATCAGCTATAGATCAGACGGCAATTGTTAATTCTGATATTATTGCAGACGATGCAGATGATAGAGTGGCTGAAAGTTACGACGAACCATTGGAAGATGCAGTGAGGGCAAAAGGGTCAACCTTCCTTAAAGCGACGGCAAATAGTAAGGGTGAGTTTTTATTCGCTGCAGCAGATATTGCTGATGGAAATTACTATCTTTACGCTCAGCCTCCTTTGACGTCGACTTATTTGCCTGGTGGCGATCAATGTCGTGTGGCTCTTTCAGCTGATTATATAAAAGGCAATACTCTTGCTGTGGTCGTTTCAGGTAGCCCTCCATCTAGCGCTGAGTTCATAGGTTCCTCAGAGTGTATAAGCTGTCATGCTGATTATCAGGGTTTGATGTATACTGCCCATAAGCAAGGCTTATCTGTCCCTGGAAAAACGGGTGCCTTGCAGAGTAAAATGAACTTCCCCCATATGGAAGAGTCTACAAATTCTAAAGCTTTCAGAAGATCCTCAACTCATACCAAAGGCCTCGTGCTGACTTTTGGCGATTATAGTTCCACGAGAGGTTTTGATAAGTTCAAAGTATATGAAGATGAGACAAAAATCGATGTGCCTGTAGGGAAAATTTACTTATGGCGTAATTCCTTGTCGAATGATGAACACACCATTACACTCGAAAATACATTAAACCCTAATGACCCAAATGCATTAATGCATTTGCCTGTTAAGCTTACTTATGGTGGCACAGTTTATAAGCAGCGTTATTTAGTGACTGTTCCAGATGCGTTGGTCAGTACACCTCGAAAAGGCCATTACCCTCTACTTCAATATCAAGCTTACCCTGGTATTTCAACGGGTTTTGAGCAGCATTTCGATCGAGCTAAAAGTAAATGGCGAGATTACCATCTTGACTGGTGGTGGGATGTATCGGGAAATGTTTTTAAAGCTCCAGCAGAAACTAAAACTTTCGAAGCAAAGTGTGCGACATGCCACTTTACGGGATATCAAGGTCTTGCAGAAAACTCAGCGGGTGAATGGATGGCGGATGCTGTTGATGATGTGCAGGGAACCTATGATATTGATGGTAATGGCACACTGGATGAAATCAATGTAGGTTGTGAGTCTTGCCATGGACCTGGTTCTGCGCACAAAGCTTCCAAAAGCAGTAAAGATATTATAAAAATTAGCGCTTTATCACCATCACGTGAAAATATGATTTGTGGTGTCTGTCATGATAGGGCTTCGGGGCAAAGTAGCGCTAATACATCAGATTTGGTGGGAGGCGATATGCTTTTTGATGCCAATAACTTATTGCCAATGCCTGGAGATAGCCGAGATGAAATTATTGAAGATCATATGCAGCGCGCTGGACCTAAATCAACAAGTTTATGGGATGATGTGCATTCAAAAAGCCATCACCAACAATATGCTGATTTTATTAAATCAAAACATTATCGCAATACGCGACAATTAGTTGTTTGTTCTGATTGTCATGATGCACATGGTAAAAGAAGTCTGGCAGGTCAAATCGAATACCCACATAACTTAAAGGGAGACGATACTGATCCAACAAGTCCTCTTTGCATGAGTTGTCATAAAGAAGAGTACACAGATCACATGGATCTAGTTACAGGAACACAGCATGCAGGGAAAAACACCAAATGTGGTGATTGCCATATGGCTCGAACAGCAAATTCTGGGCCAGGTCAATATGGTATGAAAATTTATGGAACAATAGATTCTGATGCGTCAAATACTTATTTGATGGGCGATATCAGCTCACATGTATTTGATGTGTTGCCAAGTAAACTTGGCACAACAGCGGAAGATCCTGCTTCCATAATGCCTAATCCATATACTAATGAATGTGGCAAATGTCATATTGTAGAAAATTAAAGTTTATTGCTTGACAAGTACCTTAACAATACGGATAATCAATGAGATCTAACAGTATAACTGACTTTCAAGGAGTGAGAGAACAATAGATGAGTAGAGCTAGACACACGCAGATGGGTTTGGGCAAGTTTTCAAGAGATAATTTTCTTTTGAAGCTGCTTGCATTAGTTGGGTTGTTCATGTTCGCTATGGCTTGTGGCGATGATGGAAAGGATGGTGCTGCCGGTGAGGCTGGGGCTGCAGGTGATGCTGGCTCCTCTGGGACGACGAATGCTATTGTAAGTGGCACTGCTATAAGCAGTGTCGAAATCACTTCTGTGGACGTCAATGCAACAACTCAAAAAACAACTGTCTACTTTACGATGGAAGACGTTAATGGCGCTCCCATTATAGAGCTACCTTCTGGTTATACTGCGGGTAGTTTTCGTTTTACTTTTGCACAGTTGATTCCAGCTGATACAACTGCAGGCACATCAAATGCGTGGCAGAGTTATATTAATCGCAGCAGAAGTGGCGACGATTATGAGAATGTGACTCAAGCAACTTATGAAAAAGCAGATGCAGGTACGTTAACTCACACTGGAGTTGGTGCATGGAGTTATGTTTTCGATGCTAATATTCATACTGTGTCAGATCCTATAGCTGTAACTTACAATGCTTCTTATCGTCACCGCGTGGCTATGCAATATACTGGCAATGAAACTAATCCTATATACGATTTTATTCCAGATGGCTCTGTGATTGGTGCAAGCACTGAATCCCGTGAAATTGTTCAAATTGATGACTGTAATAATTGTCATAATAAATTAGCCTTACATGGTTCGGGTCGTATTGATATCAAGTACTGTGTGACTTGTCATAATCCAGGCACATTGGGTGTTGATAAAAACAATAAAACCATCGATCTTGATATGAGAACTTTGACTCATAAGATTCATATGGGCGCAGATCTTCCTCTTAATGGAACAGCATCAGGGAATTACACTGTAGTAGGTTATAGGGATTCCGTGCACGATTATAGCAATATTCACTTTCCTCGTTCTACCGGAGTAAGGGATTGTGATAACTGCCATATTGAAACAGATAAAACTCCTCAATACTCAAACTGGAAAACACAACCTTCAATTGAAGCGTGTGGCTCATGTCATGAAGATGTTAATTTTGTCACCGGTGTAGGTCACAGTAATTCAAATATAATTAAAGCTAATGGGACATGTGCCACTTGTCATGAGCCTGAAGAAATTCAATTAGTGCATACCACCACAGCCCAGGAAGCTTTAACTAAAGCTGGTGATTTTCAATATAACTTTATCTCAGCTAATGTTGTTGCTGGCTCTCCTCCTAGCGTGACTTTCTCAATGACAAACCCTAATGATGGCGGCTCTTTTTATGATGTGACGGCGTCAAATAATACTTTTAATATTAAACTTGGCTGGGATGCGGCAACTGATTATACTAATGTTGGAGCTTATGATGATAATGATGGTGCCTCTGCTAATATATGGAAAGCGGAGCCAACAACTGAAAGTACATCTGGTGCACTAAGTAATAGCGATGGAACATACACTCTCACTTTTAGCGAAAATTCTCCAGCTACAGCGACAGGAGTTGTAGGCATTCTCTTTGATGGTCGTCCTGCAGCTCAATTGACTTATGATGATAGTAGTAGTCCGCAAAGAGTTCCTGTGAAAAATATAGTTAGTTACTGGGATATAAGTACAAATGCTGTTTTAACAGATGCTGCTTCTATTCGTCGGGTTGCAGTGGAAACAAATAAATGTTTGGATTGTCACAAATCTATTGAATTTCATGGTGGTCAAAGAAATAATGATGTCCAAGGCTGTTTGCTTTGCCATAATCCAGCATTTGGTGATAGAGCTGATATAAGAGCGAGATTTGATACTGTGGATGGTAAAAGTCAAGAGAGCATCAATATGGCCTACATGATCCATGCGATTCATGGTGCTGGTATGAAAAAAACTCCATATGCTGTTTACCGTGATTACGGTCGTGGACCTGTTGGGTACCAATTCGCTGCTGAAGGTGAAGGTGTTCCAGATTTAAGCGTTACTCAACTACAAGCAAGTGATAATGTTGATGTTGAGCTTAACTACAATTATACAATGATCCATTACCCAGGTGATCTGAAAGATTGTACTGTCTGTCACACAGACGATGGCTATAAGCTTCCTCTTTCTTCAGACGTTATGGCCACGGCAACAAATACAATGATGAACGAAAGCCTCCTAGACGACATCGTAACAACCCCAACCGCTGCGGCGTGTGTTGCTTGTCATGACTCGACTTTATCCAAGAAGCATATGGAGCAAAATGGAGCTTCATTTACCGGAACTCGTGCTGATTTTCAAAATGGCGTAACAACTGAGACGTGTGCCATTTGCCACGGATCAGATAAAGATGCTGATGTGAAGACAGTGCACGGCATAAAATAAGATATTAATACTTAGTTATTAATGATTTGAATCTAAAAATTGCGAGGCCATTGGCCTCGCAATTTTTTTTTGCTGGTATTTTAATCAATTCCATTTCTCATTCGATTCTTTATGAATATCATCTCCTGCTTTAAAAAATCTCACAGAATTGTTTTTTTGTGGCTATTCTTGTGCTTCTTAGGGCTAGCAATAAATCTCCAAGCAAAAGACTGCGCTGAATGCCATGGTGATTTAGCTGAAGTCAAGAAGATGACGATACTGCCAGGGGGTGCTGCTCATGGTGACCTCGATTGTGTTGACTGTCATACACAAGAAGAATACGAAGAAGATCCTCACGGGAAAGTTTCGACTCCTGTGAGTTGTGGTGAGTGCCATGAAGATGAAAGCGATGCTTTTGCCGAGTCAAACCATTACAAAGTTATGGTTTCGTCATCATCTAATATGCATCTCACATCTCTTTGCTTAACGTGTCATGGGTCAGACCCACACAAGATGCCTTACCTTGAAGAGGAGGCTTCTGCAACTCATCCGCATCGAGTCTCAGAAACATGTATGATATGCCATGAAAAACATAAAGATATTGACGTGTCTATGTTTAAAAATAGCATTCACCATAAATCACGTTTTGATAAAAAAAGAGGTGCTAACTGTGTGGATTGTCATGGGGCTCATGGCATCCAACATTCGTCTTTTCAGAATTCAAAGACGAACCATACGCAAGTCCCTTCTTTATGTAAGGGGTGTCATGAGGAGGAAACGGAAGAGTACTTAAAAAGTTCGCATTGGATGATGGCCAAAAAGGGATTTGTTGAATCCCCTGTTTGTACGAATTGTCATAGTAATCATGGTGTGCATGGATCCAAAGAAGAAATTTCTCGTACTTCTGCTACTAATGCATCTTCAACCTGTATAGAGTGTCATGGTTCTGAGAGCATCATTAGAAAATTTCGTCTTGGAGATAATAAAGTAGAGAGTTTTAATGCGAGTTATCACGGTTTATCCAATAAGCTTGGGGATAAGAAGGTCGCTCATTGTGCTTCGTGCCACGAATCCCATAAGGTTCTACCTTCTTCTGACCTTCAGTCTTCAGTGCACCCTCAGCAATTAGCTGTTACTTGTGGGAAATGTCATGAGGGCCTTGATGACTCTGCTCTCACAGGAAAAATTCATAGTGTTGGTGAGGAAGATGAGCATGTTGTTGTTGGGCTAGCACGATATATTTATATTATTCTTATTATTCTTACTATTGGGGGAATGCTCTTTCATAATTTTCTTGATTTATTATACAAAAGCACCAAAGGACACCCGTATCAACGTGAACGTAAAATTAAACCTCGATTTTCTCGTGGTATTAGAGTTCAGCACTTCTTTCTTTCTGGCAGTTTTATCGCACTTGCATGGTCTGGGTTTGTTCTGGCGTACCCTGATTCAATTATTTCTAAGCCTATCATCTGGCTTGAATCTGGTGCAGAAGTTCGCTACTGGATACACCGTACTGCGGCAGGAATATTTTGTCTGGTCTCTTTATATCATCTTGTCTATCTTGCAGTGACGAAAGATGGTCGGAGAATGTTTTGGGCTTTCATTCCTCGCATTTGCGACCTTAGTGATGCGTTTTTTGCTCTTGCGACCTATCTTGGATTAAGTAAAAGGACTCGTGTGCACCCTCAGTTTAATTATGTTGAGAAAGCTGAATACTGGGCTCTCGTATGGGGTTCAATCATTATGACTGTATCAGGGGCTGTGCTTCTTTTTAATACCTTCTCCATGGCTGTGCTGCCCATCTGGGTGCTTGATCTTATGACTGTCGTGCATTTTTGGGAGGCCGTTCTAGCAACGCTTGCGATTTTAGTCTGGCATGGGTACTGGGTCTTTTTTGACCCTGAGCATTACCCCATGAACATGACCTGGCTTATTGGTGATCCACGCCCTGAAAATGATGAAAGCTCTGAGGGGGATACATTAGAGGAGCATGGTTCAAAAGAAGACGCTGAGGGATAATTCAGAAAGAGAATTTTGCCCATAATATTTAACAATTTGAGCCTTAGGAAAGTGAGGGTTTGCTATTTATTCATTGTTTTCTTATTTACATTAAGCCTATGGATGTTAAAATGTCCTTGACCCACTGCAATAAGTTCATTCGAGGATTTATGATGAAAATAAAGTTACGTAACATTTTGATGATAGCGCTAACGATGAGTTCTTTGATCTTAATGGGCTATGGTGAAGAATTTACCTATGTTGGGGCTAAAAAATGCAAAAAATGTCATATTTCCAAGAAAATGGGCGCACAATATAAAGTATGGGCGAAAATGGCGCATGCGAAAGCCTTTGATACTTTAGCTTCGGATGAGTCAAAAAAAATTGCTGCTGCAAAGGGGATTTCTGACCCCCAGAAAAGCGAAAGTTGTCTCAAGTGTCATATTACCGGTCATGGTTTAGATAAGAAAATTATAGACAGCAAGTTTGATATCACACTAGGGGTTCAATGCGAATCATGCCATGGCCCTGGTTCAAAACATATCATAGTAAGGGGGAAATCTAAAGATCAGAAAAAAGCTACTGGCAAACCTCTTCCTATTACTAAAGACGAATTCAAATTCCCTCCGAGCAAAGAAGTCTGTATCAAATGTCATAACAGCGATAGCCCGACATTTAAGGGCTTTGACTTTGTGAAGAAATTCAAAGAGGTGAGTCACTTAAAGCCATCGAAGTAAGTAATTGTTCTAGACTTATTTCTTAGACAACAATTTTAACTTTCCGTAATCTATAATATCTCCAGTTCAGCTAGTTTTGCTTAGTAAGATTAGGGCTGGTTTTATATAAATCTCAATTTATAAGTCTTCATGTTATCCGGCGCATGATCTGCCCCCCCCGGCAAAAGTAGTGACCCACCCATCCGGCAAGTTTAGTGATCCGGGTCGCAAAACTTGCCGGATGGCTTTTCTGTTCATAGAACCTCCATGAAGTGGTTTATTCACAAATTGGAAGGTGATTTAGATTCAAGCTCCATATCTTGGTCATTGCAGAGTAAGGAGGTTTACGAGAATGTCTATGAAGGGGCAGTAAAACGCTCGGGCAAGCTTAGATGCTAGCTGACGACAGAGTGATATTAAAAGCTTAAAGCGAATCTATGCGATTTTAGTCTAGGCCTTTTATTCTATTCTCTAGCTCCTCACGAGGCAAACCAATAATTTCTGCAATTTTATTTATTGGGATTCCAGATTTTTGCATCTGTTGAATGAGAGTGTTTTCTTTGTTGGTAGCGCCTTCTTCACGGCCTTGCTCTAGCCCTTGCTCTAAACCCTGCTCTAGCCCTTGCTCTAAACCCTGCTCTAGCCCTTGCTCTAAACCCTGCTCTAAACCCTGCTCTAAACCTTGTTTTTTTGCCTTGATGATCCAGTTTTTCTGGTCTCCAATAAAAATTTCCCGTTTTTCTTGAGCCTCGAGCTCCTCTTTAGTTAAATCGGCTTTATTGGCTATGGCGAAGGCCTGTTCTATAGCCTTTTCTGTCGACAATTCTTTGGGGATAATTTCTAGGCTGCCAGCTTTTTTCAAAAAATATAACCATT
>JADGBV010000058.1 GCA_015231345.1 Planctomycetota bacterium | reverse complement strand
TTTCTTTTCAGTCAGATGCTCTGATGTGAATTTTTGGTTTTCGATTAATTCGATTATTTGTCGCTGCTCGTAATCACACAAGATTTTAGTGAGATTCTTATTGCAGATTTCGCATTCATTAACCTTGTGAATAATGGTTTCGTCCGGGTGTTAGAAGGGTAGATACATCCAAATTATTGAGTTCAGAAAACAAACTTTCTCTGGCAATCCTCAAAATTCCCGTAACAACTGCGCGGTACAGAATCTCTGGCTCTGAAGGCTTAAGGGCTGAACCCAACCAGCTCTTGAGGAATTCGAGCATTTCAGACTGGTAACCTTTCACTCGGGCTTCAATCACCGGAGTGTCGTACTCATCAATCAGCAGAACCGCAGGCTTTCCGGTGACCTCGTAAAGCACTTTACACAGTGAACTCAGTGATCTTTGTCGCTCGGCCGAACTGGCACGCTTTTCAGCCAATGCTAAAAACATTTCTCTTTCTGTCGCATCTTCAGATTTTTGCCACAGTGCTCTATGCTTTTTTACGAGTTTAGAAATAGCCTCAGCGAGCATTTCACGCGCCACATCCCAGTTTTCAGCACGAATATCCTTTAAACTAATGAAAAGAGTGGGGTGCTGCCCCAAATGGGTCATGGAATCGGAATTCTGCTCGATCTTCAAACCACGAAATAAATCTCGGTTTTTCGGCTCACCCATCTCAAAAAAAGCCTTGAGCATGGTGAGGTTGAGGGTCTTGCCAAATCGCCTTGGGCGAGGGATCAGAACTACATCATCACCGTCGATTACATCAGCAATAAACAATGACTTATCGACAAAGTATCCACCATTAAGCCGGTGCTTGCTAAAGAGGTCTGTGCCTATGAGAAAACGAGTGTTTTTCATGGCTATAATCTTAGCTTTTTGAGTATAAAGTCAAGGTTTTCAAGGGTTTTTCCAGGGCAATCGCACCAAACCCGAAGGAATCGGGAGACAGAATCGAGAATCGGGAGACACAACACTTCATTCGAATGCTGTCAAATGAAGTGTGTCCCCCGAATACAATGCTGTCAAATGAAGCGGAACCTGTCAATGAAAATAAGAGTCGATTTTGCTGTTTTTGAGCGGTCGGTTTCCAGCGGGTATGAAAACCCCGTCTTTGTCTCGACATCGCTCCGTCGTTCCCGCCAGCAACCACAGCGCTGGCGTCCCATCTTGGCATACTATTCTTAATCTCGTCTGGCGCCATCACAGTGGTTGCTGGGCTCCCACTCCTCCGCTCCTCAGAGATTTTTTGTCATATGCTTTATCCAAGACAGCCTGCCTCTTAAGTATAACCTCCTCAGCTCTCCCATAGTGAACATCATTTGGGGTAAGCATCTCTATTCCACTATGACGATGCTCCTCGTTGTACCACTTAAACCACCCCTGAAGGTATTGCTTCGCATCTTCTAGTGTTGGGAATGTTTTGGGAAACGATGAGTGGTATTTGAGCGTTTTAAATTGAGACTCAGAATATGGATTATCATTACTTGTATATGGCCTCGAATGGGTTCTGGTAACGCATAGATCAGCAAGAAGCTGCGATACGGTTTTTGATGTCATGGCTGCCCCTCTGTCGGCATGGAGAGTGAGAACATCGGGACCGACTTCATGCTCATATATGGCATTAGCAATAAGCTTTTCGGCCAATTCCGCAGACTCCTTACAAGGATACCTTTTTGAATACTGGTGCCGAAAAAACCACCGAAGGCTGGCAAAAGTTATGAAATTCGATCAAATAGGATATTCCAGTGGAGCCTATTTTCAACGACGAAGTGTAGGAGAAACACCTGGCTTTCAGATCGATTTACTTTTTATCCGGGATGACAATGTTGTGGTCATAGGTGAGGTAAAGTACCAAGAAGCACCAAATATGTCTGAGATAGCTCAGCAGTTGGCGCGTAATGAAACTCTTTTTAAACAACAACAGCCGAAATACAAAAACTATACCTACAAAAAGGCGCTTATCACCATGAATAACGTTCCACCACACATGTCTATCGATTATATCGTTAGTCTTGACGATCTTTTTAAAGGCGTGTAAGGTGATTTGCTGTATCAACCTCGATTTTTGCTTCATCATACAGGGCTCCGTAAAATATTGATAGTACTAATCACCGTGTAATTCATAAAAGCTCAAATTGGGGCATACAAATTTATTTAGGTGAAATTCACCTAGTCCTAAGGCTCAAAGAGTAATACTGCTCATTGCAAATATCAGAGCACCTCTATACTTTTTGAGTGATGAGTGAAGGAGGCAACAAAAACTCTGAAGAACGTTGGCATACCAGGGCTACACTCCTGGAGCGAGCTCGGGATCCTGACGATGAAATCGCCTGGGATGAATTTGTATCTTACTACCAGAGTTTCATCCAAATGGTTGTCAAAAAAATGAATGTTAAAGATAAAGATCAGGAAGATCTTGTTCAGGTGATTGTCATCAAATTATGGAAATCTATCCCTAATTTTCAATTTGATCACAGCAAGGCTAAGTTCAGAACTTGGCTATCTCATATTATTCGTAATACTATTATCGATTATGTGCGCAAAGACAAAAAAGACGTTTTGCATTTAACAGATCAAGCAATCCTCAACGATATCAGCCAAAGCTCATCTGAGCTTGATGAGCAAATTGAAAAAGAATGGCAATTGCACGTTACTGGACTGGCCATGCAAAAAATTGAACGAACTTTTTCACAACGAGCAGTTAAGGCATTTAAAATGAGCCTGCGTGGCGACTCCATTGGAGAGATAAGCCAAGTCTTGAATATTAAAGATAATTCCTCTTATAAGCTGATTAAACGCGTGAAAAATTCTTTTTTTAAAGAAATTAAGAATCTCAAAACCCATCTGGAAATGTAAGCCTATGAGCCAACATGATCCTGAAAAAAATGATGCGACAGAATATGATGCAGCAGAAAAGAAAAAGACTGAGCCGAACCCTGAGATAGAACTTTCAGATGATATTCTTTTAGCTTGCTATGAGGACGAAGATGGGGATCTGGATTCAGAAGATTCTTCTGTCTACCAAGAAATACTCCACGCCGGACCCAGGTATGAACGGCACTCCACCTTAGGTTCCGGAGGGATGAAGAATGTGCACCGAGTTCTTGATCACAAACTCAATATTTACTTAGCCATGGCTAAACCTAGGGAGCATGTTAGCGAAGAAGCCTACGATCTTTTCTTGCAAGAAGCGAGGCTAACTGCCTTGCTTGATCATCCAAATATCATCAGTATACATGATATAGGAGTTGACGAGCAAGGAAAACCCTACTTCACCATGGACCTCAAGGGTGGCACAAGCTTAAGCAAACATCTCAAGTCCAATAAAATAAACACGAATGAAGCATTGCCTCCAGATCATTTAGAAAATATACTTTCTATTTTTTTAAAAATTTGCCATGCCATTTCTTATGCCCATCGGCATAGCATAGCACATTTAGATATTAAGCCCGATAATATACAAGTAGGCGATTTAGGTGAAGTCCTTGTTTGTGACTGGGGAACAGCAAAAACCATAGGCGCCAAGGATAATATGGACAGGGAACTCATATTTAATCACGACTACATAGCTGAAGTCACCATGCATGGCACAATCAATGGCACCCCAGGTTATATGTCACCTGAACAAGTATCTGGAGAGGCTCTTTCATTGCCCAGCGATATTTTCGGATTAGGCTGCTTACTCTATACCATGATTTGCACCAAAAACCCCTTCGAAGGAACGATAGAGGAGCAAATGGCGCAGACAAAGCAGGGGCAGTTCGAGCTCTTACATGACCGGTTTCCGAAACTCAAAGTTCCCCCTTCCCTTAATGCCGTCGTCAAGAAAGCCATGAGCTTAGACCCTCTTGACCGCTACCCCTCAGCCGAAGAGCTTCAGCAAGACATCCTCAGTATATTATCACATAGACTCACAGAAGCAGAGGACTATAACTTTTTCCGTGAATGTCTCTTACTATGCCGCAGAAACCCCACAAGCATTAAAGTCGTTGGTTTAGCCATTAGTCTCATTACCATTATTACGTTTATCTTTTTTATTCGCCTCAATAACGAGAAAAAAAGTGCCAATGATAATCATCACAAAGCATCAACAGCCTTAATTCAACTTGAAAAACAAAAGAAACTCGGCGACACTTACCTGGACTCACTTGAAGCTTTCGCCTTAGAAAGAGTATTTCAAGCCAATGGCATCTCTCAGTTTGAGGAGTCCCTAGAAATATGCGATGAGCTCTTAAGTATCTACCCAGATGGCAAACATATTCTCTGGCATAAGTTTATTATCCTCTTTGCTCTGCAAAGGTTCAATCAAGCTGTGGAATTTGCCAATAAACACCCAGACTTATTTCTTCACGTTGATGATACAGACGTCATTCACAAAGCTTACGAGTACTGTTGCAAGTACGCCCCTACTAAAACAGACAATAAAGCTCTTAGCTTTAAAGATTCCTTAGCCATATTCAAATCAATTGAATCAGCAGATATAGCTGCCGTATGCTTCCGAGCAGAAATACAATGGGATCGCCCAGATTATGAACACGTTCTGCTTATTGTTGAGTTCTTAAAGAAAGTAAACCCAGAGTGGAATATGGACTATAGTTATTCCAATCATGTAGGGTCGAGAATTCTGACACTCAGGGGAAAAGGGCTGCAGACTCTCAATTATCAGAACATACAAATTATCGCTTATTTATGGCTCATGAAGCTCGATATTAGCGGCACCAGCATTTCTAATCTTATTGACTTGAGGGGCTTAAAAATCCAAAAGATTAATATACACCACACTCAAATTAGTAGTTTGAATGAGCTGCACTATCTTGAATATCTCAACACTTTAATTGTGGGAAGAAAGCAGTTCAGCAACGAAGACTTAGGACTGGTTCCAAGCAAGGTCATCATAAAGAAAATATAGCTAAAAGCAGGTTTTTGTACCCGCCTTGATCACTCTAGTGCCCCATAACAAAGGATTCATAGCGAGGCAAAGAGTGATCACCATTAAGTCGTAATGCGACCTTTTCTTATTCTCCTTTATTGATGGCACCTAGTAAATCACTAATAGCTTTTTCTTCGATATCCTCATTACGCTTACGTTCGGCCATTCTGTCGTTATATCTTTTTACCTGATCGGCTGTCCAGTTATTGGCGTCATCATATTCACCGGCATAAACCAAGTTAAGGTCAATCCATGCTTTTATTTTATCTAGTGCCTCTGAAGGCAGGTTTTTGACATGCCCTTTTTCCAACTTTTCGACAAGTCCACTGCGAATGGACCCTGCGCGGTATGGTTTCATGGGGCCCATAAGTTCAAATCTCGTCCAGTACGAAATATGCTTATTGGGTTCATCAGCCATGGCTTCGCCGGAACGGTTCCATGAAGGAATGGAGCTTTTTACTGCATATTCAGATACTGATATTCCTTCTTGAGCAGGTCGGGCAGCAACTAAATTCACATAGGACTGAGCAAACTTACGACCAGTAAATTGCGCAGAATCTGATTTTTCAGAAACAAAGGGAGTTGCCGTCAATATTAATTCTTTTCCTCCTTTTTCGCCCTTAGTATGACAGTCAATACAGTGCTTATCGAAGACAGGCTGTACCTCATTTAAGTAACTAAAAGCACGTGCTGGGCCATAAAAAGGCTTAAGCGTCTCCACGCCTTTTTTCATGGCAGTTGTCATTCTTCCTCCCATCAAGGGGGTTTCGTCTTTACGCTCATGACAACCCACGCAAGATAAACGTTCTCCAGGCATCAAAGTAGTCCACGACCTCATTGTCTGAACAACATGATTCTTAGCGTCGAGAAGTTGTAAGTAAATGGGGGTTCTGGCTGGAACATCAAACATGGAAGAACCATCATCGTATACGGTTGCATCTCCCAGAATGCGCTTCGAATCAAAAGAAGCAAGAGGGTGTCCCGTTGGTGTGACAGTATGCCACATGCCACCAGGACCTTTACCCATTCCAGCACCTATGGTATCCGGTTTATATAAAAGCTCGACAACTCTCACTTTTTTAATTCCTCCAGACTCAACCCCTTTAACCGCCTCACCAAAATAAGCATTCTGAAGATAAAGAGTTGAGGTTTTTTTCGTATAATCAACCATAGAAGGGCGAACAGCGGGTTTTTTCCGCGGCATAATTGCCACTGGCTGCAAACATGATGTTCTGGGGTCACTAGCCAAAAGCTCACGACGACCATCGGCGGTCATATAGAAAACACGATAATGCTCAGAGCTACCTTTGCCCCATGTTTCTGAGCGGCTGACAATAAACTCTGTTTCACTAAGAGGGTAAGGGTTAGAGTATTGAATGCCTTTTTTTGCATAACCATCATCATGGCCTGGTTTTGTCGATGGTCGATCTCCTTGGGGAATACGCACAAGTCCATCTGCATTCTGACGACCATCGCGAATATCCATAATGGCTAATTGCCCACCCTGGCGGGTATGGTAACCACCTAAGACAATGGCGATTTTGCTTGTTCCTGGAATGGCAGCCGGATGCTGGAAACTATTGGGGGTTCCAGTCTGATTCCCGTAATACTCTGATTGGTTAGTTCCATCGGGCATCATTTGAAAAAGCGCATGAGCGGAGGATTGCCCACGGTCGTTATAGTCACGTCGCAAGAAAAGGACTCTACCGTCATTAATCACCGCAGGGCTCATTGTATTGGTCTGGTCAAAGCCAACCCGTCGCTGGTATTGACCATCACCATTCATCAGAAATAAATTGGAGCAGTCCCCCCAGCCACATGTGATATGTTGAACAATGCGAGCAGAGCTAAACATAATATCATCGTTAGGAAGGTAAATAGGCTCAAAGTTCGCGCCATAAGTCTCATCCGTCGTTAATTGACGAATATCACCAGTAGCCATTTCCATTTCGTATATCTGATAATTCCCCTTTTCAGGTGCACCAGCACGGCTTGAAATATTTTCTCTTGTTTTACGCCAGGCAAAAAGCATACGCTTGCCATCAAAGGAAACATTAGGATCGCGAATCATACCGCCTTTTGAGTCGACCAAATTCGAAACCTTGGCAAAAGAGCCATTCTTTTCAGACTTTAGGTCAATACTACAAAGATGAGATTCCTCATCCGTCCCTTCGGTTTCGTTGATATAGAGAATATTAGATTTGGAGCCAAAAACTTGATGTTTGGCAAAAACAATTTGTTCTGTTTTAGCCAGTAAAGGCTTAAGCCGTTCCGAACGGCGCATAAGACAAGCTTCTTCATAGAGGTTTAACCAACGCTCGTCTGTTATAGCTGGGCTCTCAGCAAGAAGCACCTGGAATTTTTCAGTAATGGCACGACCTTGCTTTCCTAGTTCATCAAGAACACTTTGTAGTGCTTTTTTCTCTATGGAGGCATCACGATTATTGTTAAAAAAAGCAGCAATATCCTTATCTACAGGATATTCTGAATTCAGGCGAGCTTCATCCTTTTTAACAATATCTTGCGTGAGCCAACACATATGCTGTGGGTAATCTCCCCAAAATTTCTTAATAAGTGTCTTGCTCTTACGAGCAGCTCCCACACCATATGTTTCATTTTCTATGACATTTAAGAGAGTTTTGGAAAAGGAGCCTCTATTTTCATAGACAGTGACTGCTGGTGGGAAAGGTGGAAAATGCCTGCTTTTCTTGATTTTTGCATTTGTAAACACAGCTCCGAAAAAATTCATGAACCATTGGTTTTTTAACGATACTGGAGCTATTTCTACTGTATGTGAGCCTGGTTCCATGGTAATATCGGATATTTTCAGTACTTGCTTATACCACCAAGCATTCTTCCCAATGGCATAGAAATTTTTAATTTTTTTGCCATCTACGCTAAGGGTAGCTTCTCCTCCTTCATTTTTATCACAACTATAATGTAGTACCAGGTCTCCTTGAAATTTTTCCGCAAAATTCAAGGTCCATGTCGCGGAGCCCTGTAGTGTCCAGTTTTGCAGAATTTCTTCCTTACTATGTTTCATTGACTTTAATTGGGCCTCACTGGGAATGAGAAAAACCCCCTTACTTTCAGCTCCGACTGCAGAAGCACAGGCAGCCAGTATTACTCCTATTATAAAACTTGTATTCATGATATATTTCATATTACTCTCCGGTTTCTTTTCGATCTTTGTTTGATATTTATTTTTATGCTCGTGTGGATTATTATAGAGGGATGCTTAACAAACATAATGATTCTTTTATACTATTAAACCAGAAAATCTTCATTGACTGGACAATTTTTGCTAAAAATTCCATACTTACCGCACTAATTCGCCCCTGAATTTCGAGCATTGCGCAGAATTTTTCAGGATTCATTCGTACAGGGGTCCAAAAATAGCATTCATAGCGATTGGTTTCAAGCCTTAGATATCAGTCATTCCGACATTTACAATGTTTCCGAATTATTTGGCTTAGAAGTCAAAAAACTCATTCTGTGCAATACTCTCATTACAGATTTAAAACCCATCCATGAGCTCAGAAGCTTGAGAGATTTAGTTGTAAACGAAGGGCAATTTACGACTGAGCAGTTGCAGCAAATCCCCAAAGGGGTCAAAGTCACCTTTAGGTGAATCTATATTCCGCAGTTAAAGGGTGAAGAGGGTTCAGGAAGCTTCTATTTCTTCCCTAAGTCTTTGAACCTCAACCATTAAGCTTTTTTTAATTCGGTTTCGTAATTTATAGGCCGAATTTTCCTTCATACCAAGAGCTGCACTTATTTCCTCTATGCTCTTGCCAGCAAGAGTCATTTCCAGGGCAATCATGGCCTGCTCTGAAAATTTCGGTCGAATATTATCTAAAGCGAGCTTAATCACATGACGTTCCCATTCTTGTTGAATCATTGCTTCTACCCGGTCCTTTGACTTGGTATCTTCAAACTCAGCACATAATTCGTCGAATTCTTTATTTTTAGAATGCTTCTTTTCTGAACGAAAATAATCAATCACAGCGTTACGAATAATTGTACCAAGCCATGTCCGAAACATGGCCTTTTCTTGATCGTAATGAAAACCAGGTAAAGCTTGCCATACTTTAAGAAGAATTATTTGCACCAAATCTTCTTGATCCTTCGATGACACACTCCTTTTCCCAACAACTGTTAGAAGAAAAGGCTTATAATAATGAACGAAATCATGCCATGCTTCTGCATCAGACGGGTCCTTTGCGCGTTGCAATAAGGTCATGCGCGTTGCAAAAGGGTGAGTTTGTTCTTCAGGCATTATCAGCGATTCATACTCTCTTTAGAGTAGAATACAGCAAGATTCAATATTTAAACCTCAAAAGGGGATTGCTCCTATTACCTATATGATATTTTTAACGAATCAATATTATTATACGACACTACATTGATGGGTGCCATCCATACTATATACTGTTATTTTTAGCATAATGATTACATTCATTTAAGCTCTCATTCACCAAGGCTTTCCTTCCAGCAAGGGCATTATTTTGAACACATTCCAGCTTCCTTCAAACTCTCTTTCATGGTTTAACTTTATTTCAGGAGTAGGATCCTGGATAACCATCCTTGTATTTCTCCTTATGATCATCTGTGGAATACATGCGTTGAGAAAAAAAGATCTCAAAGCGCCTCTGAATTCCTCTAGAGCCAATCGTTTTTATTGGGCAGCGGGATTTTTTATTTTTTGGAATCCCATTCTTCTCCTTCTCTACCCACTCTACTGCCGCATAAGTAGCATGCCCTCAAAACGACTCATTAGTTTCTTACCTCATGGAGCCCTCGCTATGCAAATTTTAGGACTGCTCATCCTTTGGACTTCTCAACAATCACACCCCATTGCCCCCTTTACTCTTAGTCTTTCAGGCAATGGCATGATTCAATCTCCAGAAGAACAGCAACCGCTTTCCAACTTGTCATTGTCCCTCTCATGTCATTCTGATCAAATTAATAGCAGCCATTCTTCCACCACTTCCCGGAATTCTCTAGCTCTCTTTTCATGCGAAAATGTTCTTATACAAATAGAAGATGATCATCACATCACTCAACAGGTGGGAAAACACCTTGCCCAACTCCTCATAGGCAAGGCAGGCATAGAGACCGTTTTCTTTGAGCCATCAGGAGATTTTCCTTCAAAACGAGTTGATATCATAATCAAACTCAGTTCAGACTTTAACTCCATACGAATCCCATCAGGTGCCTATCAGCTTAGCGGAATCCTCTATGCCAAAATGAATAGCCAGCTCGGAAGTAAAATGGTTCAAATCTCCAGCAAGCAAGAGGTCAATTATTCCGGCTCACTAACAGGCATGGATATTGGAGTTGCCCCTTATGAAAAATCAGCCATTTCGTTAGCAAAGCAGGTTGCCAGCACAACAATTGAAACTTTCACTAAGACTGCTGAAGACACTCCCTATAAGGGAAGAATCCCCCATGAGTTTTACCCTTCAATGGCCTCTTTGAGCCTTCCCGAGGAAATCCCCACTCAATATATCTATTCTTCTGAGCAACAGGCCTTTCTCACACACGGACAAATACATGTGCAGTACCCACCTTTACCAGTCCTCGCATCAGGTGGCGACGGTGAAAGTTCATTAGAAAGAATACCCGATGTCCAAGCATTATTCAAAAATCTCAGAGAAAAGGGTTGGAAAAAATTGGGGTCTAGCTGGAGTTCGGGCTTATGGAATGGCAATTTTGAAAAAGGCTATGATAATATAAACTATACTCTAGAGTACATCCAACAACCTGAAAAACAAGAAGCATCTCTTTCACTCAGGTACACCAAAGGTCTTTCCAACAAGGAGATAGAAGATCTTATCACGCCCTTCATGGGTGATCATCGCTATAACCTTCTATTATTATCTCTATCGAAACATCTACCCGATCACCTCATTAACACTCTCATTCGGGGGATTCACTATACTCAAATCAGCGCCAAGTCTTTTCACTCAATAATCAGTCAAAATCATCACCGTCTTGGCGAAGAAAGTAAGGCATACTACTCCCAAGCAATGAGAGCTTTTTATTTTACTTCAAGAGATAGACCTAGTGATAATGATCTGAAAAAGCTTGCAAAGGATATGCAAGCAGAACCTATTAATACATCGCAACACCCTTCAATTGAAGAACTCCAGTCTTGGGGAATATCCTCACTCCCCCCCCACACCAATGAACGCGAAATCCCCAAAGAATTTAAGGATTTCATTTATCAATCACCCAAAGCCTGGGATATTATTGAATGCCCTCTCGAACAAAGGGTTCTCAAGCACTCTCCCGATGGCTCAAAGCTTTTCTGGGTGGAAAGTCATCGCGCTACCGATAAGGAGGGAGATGATTGTGTGTTTATTAAAACGGGCACGACCAACATTTGGCGCAACGGGTCTTCTTGGTCAACATCGACCTACAAGCTAGAGGATAAAGCTTTAGGCTTCAAATCATGCGGCACGATGAATGGCCGTGGCTGTGTGATTCAGTTTCCCGAAAATATTGAACAACAGAATTTGAAGATTCTATTATTCACAAACCAATAACATTTTTATTGCCCACGGAAGAAGCGCATATCCGTCCCACCTGGGCCAATTTTAATTTTCACTCTCCGGGCACAGCCTGGGCAATAGCCTTCATAAGCTGTGCCATGACGATTCACATAGATCCTCTGGTAGACACTGCAACATTCAAATTGCATGCCTATAAATTTTCGCCGTGGATTATTCATAATGATAACTTATCTAAATCGCTTAAACCTTCACTAGAGAAAATACGGTAATTGATAACTTGAGCCCCACTCTGGGGCAAAACAAAGCAGGAGGTATTATTCTTATCATCCTCCAGTATGCATTCGTGATGTAAATGACCGGCAATGGCTCGACTTACTTTTAGGCGAAGCATAAGCTCACTGACTTCACTTAATCTTGGTTTAAAGGTATTCTCAGAAATACCCGAAAGCTTCTGCTTACTCCTGGCCCTAGCATCACCTGCCAGACGTGCTTGTAAGGCATTTGGCAAAAGCCTAAGCATTCTTTTCACCATAGGGTGGCGAACTTTATTTTTATACCTTTGGTAACTGACATCATCGGGAAGCAGCTCATCACCGTGTAAGCACAAGATGCTTTCATCTCCCATCTTTATAACAAAAGATTCGCTATGTATCTCCATAGCCGATTTTTTATGCAAGACAGGGCCGGCGAGGAAGTCGCGATTACCCACCAGCAAATGCACGGCAACACCTTTCCCGCTGAGAGCCTTCAAGTAAGCAAATAGTTCCTCATAGCCTTCAGCGCACGAGCCACAATAATTCTCATACCAAACTTCAAATAGGTCACCGAGGAAAAGAACACAATCTCCAGGGCGCGTTACATCACTTAACTTGGTGAGTATCTTAGAAGACTCTCCCGGTAGGAAATGATAATCCGCACTAATGAAAACCCTCGCCTCTGGAGCTGGAGTCATTATTGGCATGGTGGAGGTCATACTTACAAACCTAAATCCGTCGAAATGGTTAAGGTCATCTTTATAAACGAAAAAAGGCAGGGGCTAGCCCCTGCCTTATTAATATTAACTTAAAATCTCCGAAGAGAAAAATTACTCTGCAGATTCTTCTTTTTGCTCTCTGAGGTATTTTTCCTCACGCATAAGTTTTACCCTTCCTTGCTTATCGATGGCACTAACCACAACACGCATTGGATCGTCCAGGGCGACAACTTTATTGATATCCTTAACATACTCATCAGAGATTTCACTCACATGAAGTAGGCCTTGAGTTCCTGGGATAAATTCAACGAAAGCACCGAAGTCTTTAACACCTTTCACAACACCATCGTAAGCTTTGCCGACTTCAGGTACACATGTAAGGTCTTGAATCATCTTCTTAGCTTTAGCCGCAGCTGTTCCATCTGGAGCATAAATGCTTACTGTGCCATCGTCATCGATAGTCACTTCAGCACCACTAGTTGCTTGAATCTCGCGAATCATAGCGCCACCGGGGCCAATCACCTTGCCGATGAAATCTTCGTCAATTTTGATTGAAGCCATTTTAGGAGCATGGTCAGCAAGTTCTTCAGCTGGTTCAGTGATTGCTTTAGCCATTTCACCCAAGATATGGACACGACCTTCTTTAGCTTGTTTAAGAGCATCAATCAAAGTCTCTTTGCTTAGCCCTTGAATTTTAATATCCATCTGCAAAGCAGTAATACCTTTTTCAGTACCTGTTACTTTGAAGTCCATGTCACCGTAGTGATCTTCGTCACCAAGGATGTCAGTTAAGATAGCTTCACGGTCACCATCTTTACAAAGACCCATAGCAATACCAGCAACAGGGGCACTTGTAGGAACACCAGCAGCCATTAGAGCAAGTGATCCACCACAAACACTAGCCATAGAAGAAGAACCGTTAGATTCAGTGATCTCAGATACAATACGGATAGTGTATGGAAAATCCTCTTGAGTTGGCAGCACAGAAGTTAAAGCTCTTTGAGCCAAGGTTCCGTGACCGATTTCACGACGACCAACACCACGACTAGCTCCTGGTTCACCAACACAATAGTTAGGGAAGTTATAATGTAACATAAAAGGCTCAAATCTTTTCTCACCTAAGTCATCAACCAATAGAGCATCTTTAGATGTGCCCAAAGTTGAAGTCACAATAGCTTGAGTTTCTCCACGTGTAAACAGGGCTGAACCGTGAGCTTTAGGTAAAATATTAAGGTCAATGTCGATAGGGCGAACTTCTGTTAATGAACGTCCGTCACAGCGAGTGCCTGAGAAAATAATTTCACGCATACCCGTCGTTTTGAGTTCATCGAAGGCCTTAGAGAAGTTTGCTTTCGCTTCAGCTAAGTCATCTTCAGCAACATCAGACAAGTATTTTTCAACCAAAGTAGCTTTGAATTCTTTCACTTTTGCCGATCTTTCGAATTTAGCAGGAATGCGGAAAGCTTCCATCATGCCTTCAACTTCATTTTTAGCTAAAGTTTCAATCATATCAGCAGCTGCTTCTTCGATTTCGAAAGGAACTTTTTCAACACCCGCTTGGGCAATAAGTTCTTCTTCAAGAGCAACAATTTCACCAATAGTTTCTTGTGCCAAGTTGAGTGCTGCAATCGCTTGATCTTCTGAAATTTCCTTAGCGGAACTTTCTACCATCATGATGCTGTCTT
>JADGBV010000588.1 GCA_015231345.1 Planctomycetota bacterium | reverse complement strand
ATTTAACGATTCAAGCAATCTTCTGACGGATACGGTAGGTTGATCGGTAGGTTGATCGGTAGGTTGATCGGTAGGTTGATCGGTGGCTGATTCTCCAGAGATTTTCTGGGTTTTTACCACAATACGAAATACATCACCCTCGATGAGTACGGGGTCTGCTCCACCGAAAGCTTTGCCGTACTTCATCAGGTTTCTGACACCTGAGCCGAGTTCATCAGCGAGACCAATTTCACGAAAAAATCGAGCTATATTGGGGTTTTTGGGATAGGGGGTAAATGAGCGCGGGTCTATCGCGCCGTGCCCGTGAGGGCGATTGCTGTTTTCCGTACGAACTTGATCGCTTTCGATAATGAGTTTGGCGGGAAAAGCGTTTGTGTAGTTTCTATGGATGAGGATATTGGAGGCAACTTCTCGAAAGATAGTATCTCGAATACTTCTTTGCATAGTTCCCTCAAGGTAGAATGGATCAGGTAGATGCTTGCTTACAAAAGCCATAACTCTTTGATGACTTTCAATAAGGTTCGTGCAGATTAAGTCTCGGTCATCATACCTATCCAGATTGATGCGACGTAAAATACAATCAGTTCTATGGTGAGGGATCGCCGCTAAAATAGTATTGTCTGAACCCAGAAGTAATATGCCTGCAAGGGTTACTCCGCTTATTCCTGTTTTGATGTCTCTCTGGTAGAGCTGGGAGCTTTTGAGGAGTTCCATATCGTCCATCTTCGTCCAGGGGTGGTCCTGCTGGCGAAGACTCGCTATTTTTCTGCATTGATCGATAAGATCAATTTTAAGATCATCAAGAGTGACATGTGGGTATACTCTATTTTCGCAGTGTGTGTTTTGCTTTCGCATATAAAGGTCCGCTACGATATCAGTATGGTCAGTGATATCAAAATCTCCATCTTCATTACGATCATAGATACGAGCGTTACAACGATGTACTTGCGAACTCTCTGGTACGTCTATTTTTAAAATAGTACGGTCTTTGAAATGTATCTCTTCAATGGATAGGTAACATGGCGGTTGAATTTTCTGAGGATTATTAATAGCGGTAACAAAATCCTTTTTTATGCTTTGCGCATGGGTTTCATCAACGCCGCAGACTTCACCAGAGTCTTTGACTCCGAGAATAATTGTCCCTCCGTAGCGGTTTAAAAATGAACAAACCGTTTCATATACACTCTTGGTTATTTTAGATTTGGTCTCCTTAAACTCAAGGGTGCCACTTTCTCCTTGTGATATTAGATCTAGAATGGATTCTTCGGAAGTCATGATGGGTTATGCTCTCCCTGAGATATGATTGTCAAACCAAAATGTTGCTACTTCAGGGCGCATCATTCTTAAAAGGGTGAGAGGTATCTAGATTCCCTGAAAGCCCCCATTTGTGGGCAAGGTATCCCTCATACAGTTGTCGTGTTTCAGTGTCTACTGAACTGGAAACAACGACCTCACCGGCAAAACCATCGGGGTTATAACTGGCTCCTCTATTGCGAAAGACCCCAAGCTCAACACTGGTATCGATGGATGTCGTGTAGGCGGTTCCCCCTGTGCTGATATCGTAGCCGTTTTCGTAGACTGTCATAACGGTATTCGCTCGGTCGAATACACAACAAAAAACACTGGGGCCTGTAAAGGGGCCTCCTGTAAGAGACTTGCTGCTTCCAAGGTTTGCCACATCGAGCTCACCATTGAAGGCGCTCCCATTTGCAGCATCCAGCTGCCAATCGTTTGTGCCATTCATGGAAATAAGTCCATCGCTACTATTATCCACAATATCTATCTTGGCCACGATAAGAATCATCACATTCCCGCTCGAATCTACAGTAAAAGGTGCTACTTTGAGCCGGTCATTTCCTGTAAAATCAGCTCCATAGAGACCATTGAGTGTTCGACTGTCTGCCTGTGGCCGATTTGTTTCATCGTCTACTGTCATATTGTAATTGTGCCCACTTTTATCCAGTACGCGTGATATATTTCCACCTGCTACCGAGATCGTTGCTGAGTCA
>JADGBV010000587.1 GCA_015231345.1 Planctomycetota bacterium | reverse complement strand
AACCTTTTTGCCTACAACTTCTTCCCCACTTTCAGCCTCTTTGGCATCATAAGAGCAGCAGCGATCAATACTCTCAGCTAAAGACTTCGTAAATTGAGCCGGCATATGCTGAACAATTAGGATGGGCAATGTGGTCACTTTGCATAATTCAGGTAAAAGATCTCTTAACGCCTTGGGACCTCCAGTTGATATCCCTATTGCTATCACCTGAGCTTGGCAATTAAGCTCAGTATCCTTGGGCAGAACAACTGCACTCGTCGCTCGCTGTAAGACCTCCGATTTTCTGTTTTTCCATGAAAAAAAACAGTTTTTAAGTTGCTGATTTAGGCTTTTTAAATTATCATTAATATCATCTCCACTGGGCTTTGTTATAAAATCAAATGCCCCAGCATTTAACGCTTTAATGGTTACATCCGCACCCCTTTCCGTAAGAGCGCTCACCATAATCACACCAATTTGTTCATCCTTCGCTAAGCCTGAATTAATCTTCTCAATTTCTGCCAAGGTTTCCAAGCCATCCATTTCAGGCATATCCAAGTCAAGAGTGACCACATCAGGTTTTTTCTGACCAATAAATTCTATGGCCTTCACACCATTCCAGACTGAGCCTATGATTTCAATTTGAGACTCTCCTTTTAAGGATGTCTCAATTAAATTACGAAATATCCTCGAATCATCTACGATGAGAACTTTCATTCCTTCTATCCGACCTCGACTTCTTCCCGGGTCACAACCTTAGCTGGATCCAAAATAATCATGAGGTTATCTTTTAATTTACAGACTCCTTTGGTCACCATACGTGCACTCTTACGGTTCTCGCCATTTACATCCTCAGCACTTCGCTTTCTTCTTTCTTCAATATTCGACCTCTTGGTTTTGACCACATCTCCAATTCGATCCACTAATATTCCAAATGGGTCCGCAATATGATCTTTGAAAATAATAAGTTTATGCTCATCTCTATTATCCAGAGCATCCATATTGAAAAACATCCTCAGGTCAATCACCAAATGGATCTGACCTCTTAAATTAACTAAGCCCTTCACATCTTGAGATGAATGAAACACAGGAGTGATGTTACGAACGACAGAGATCTCTTTAACATCTAAAATATCTATCCCGAAGAGCTTATCCTCAAGCCAGAAACTACAGAGTTCTACTTCATCACTATTTTGATCACTATTTTCCATATTATGATGCAGTTCCTTGTTGTTTTGTTTTTAGAACATCGGATACAGTAGCTAAAAGTGCACTGCGGTCTATTTTCAGCTCATATCGATCAAAACCTAATCGCAAACCTTTTTCTCGATCCTCAGGCCTAGCCAAAGTCGTTAGTGCTATGGCAGGAACTTGATTATTGAACGAACCTGAACGAATCGCACGAATTAAACCAAAACCATCCATTTCAGGCATTTCCATGTCCGACAGAAGCAAATCATATTTATCCTCTTGAAACATTTCATAAGCTTCCTGGCCATCATTAGCACTCACAACTTCATAACCATCTGATTCCAAGTAGCCTCGGACAATTTGACGGAAAATCAAAGTATCTTCTGCATGTAATATTTTTATTTTCCCTCTGACTTCTTCAACTTTTTCAGGCAGTGCTGATGAACCAGGGGAAACGATATCGATAATTCTATGCATATCAACAAATAATACCATTTGCTCATCAAGTATACATGAACCAAGCAGCCCATCTTCGGATATACTGTCGGAGTCAATATTAGAAGACACCTGAACAATATCTTCTAGTCTTGAAGCTAAAAGCCCAAAATTCCGAGATGTATGCTTCGGCAAGATAAGATACATTTGTTCAAGATCTTCTTCTGGCTGAATCGACAATATTTCATTGATACGGACAACCAATACAGAGTCTCCTTTTATATTGATATACTCCTTATCACTCACCTGCTCAATATCTTTCGTCTGAATTTTCTCAATATGATTAATCATAGGCAGAAGCACAGCAAAGCGCTCAGCACTACCACAATGAAAAAGGAGCGTACTGTAAACTTCA
>JADGBV010000586.1 GCA_015231345.1 Planctomycetota bacterium | reverse complement strand
ATTGTCTATGAGTTTCCATTTGCCACGACGTATGGCTTTACGGCCTGGAGCATCGCGGTGCACCAAGTAACTCCGATGACTTCTACTTTTGGGCTCCTTCAGAACATTATAGAAGCTGAAGCTATCGGGCGCCACCTTCAGAGGGTCGGGTAATTCACCTGTGATGATCTCAGAAATTGTCGAGAAAAAGTCTGCAGTAGTCACAAGGGCATCAGAAGACGCTGCATTTTTAATGGCACGGGGCCAATGGACAATCATGGGAACCTTAAGTCCGCCTTCGTAAATACTGTGTTTGTCGCCGCGGTTGGCTCCATTGAAATGAAAGCCCATTTCGTAAGCTTTGTATTCGGGCCAATCTTTTCTTTTGGGAATATCTCCACCGTTATCGCTGGTGAAAATGAAAAGAGTATTGTCTAGTCGGCCGATTTTCCTGAGGTGTTCGATAAATTGCCCAACGGAGTCGTCCACATCGTGAATAAAATCGCCATAGAGTCCAGCGCCACTTTCACCTTTATTCTGAGCCGATGGAGTAATGGGATGGTGCACTGCAGCAGCGGCGTAATACATAAATAAGGGTTGCTCTTTAGGAACCTTAGCCATCCAGTCCAGGGCTTTTTGCGTGGTGAAAGCCATCACCTCTTCACACACCCTTTGGGTGGCATCATATCCTTTATAGGGTTTCCCCCCGTAAAAACTCTCTCCCCAAGCTTTGATTTTGTCGGAACGTAATTCATAAATATGATCGTTTTCAATATAGACCTTATGAAGGTCATCGAGATTGTTAGGCACCCCAAAGTGATAATCGAAACCGACCTCGTTGGGGCCGGGTTTGATGACACCCAATAAATCCTTGAATTTATGGTCTTTATAGCCTAAATGCCATTTACCGACTGCGGCGGTCTGGTAACCCTGTTTCTGTAAAAATTTACCCAAAGTCTCCGTTTCAGTCGAGATTAACAGTGGGTCAGAGTTATTAACCACGCCACTTTTTAAACGGGACCTCCAAGAATACTGGCCTGTCAACATAGCATAACGAGTAGGAGTGCATACCGAAGCCGTGGTGAACCCCTTAGTAAAATGAATCCCGTTTTCTACCAAGTTATTGAGATGGGGAGTGCGAACATATTTTTCTGGGGCACCAAGAGCATTGATGCTACCCCGACCAAAATCATCAGCCACAAAAAGAACGATATTAGGCTGAGCCGCTTGAGTAGATATGGCAGCACAGAGGATAAAAATAAATGATTGAACAATTAGGCGTAGAGAGTTGTCCTGCATTTGAGACCTGCAAATTAATAGCGTTATCCATATATGGTATAGATTCGAGGAGGCATGTCAATACCTGATCATCTTTCTTGAACCCTCCACTCCCAGGGGGTAATATCAGAATTGAAAAATTGACATAAACATGTGAGGTCGGCAGCCAAGGATAGCACTATTCTTTGTGGATGTGCTATCCTTTCAAGATTTTAGAAACCCCGTAAAGCATATGGACGAATGGCATAAAAAATACCGGAAAACACGTTTTATTGGCCGATGCCGCCGGATTGGTCCACCAAGGCAAAGCCTAATTTATACCCAATAATGGAAAGTGGTATGCTGAGACCTTAGAGGCTTTACATAAAAATCCGGGCTGCATCGGGTTTCACCTCTGCGGAGCGTATCAACGCAATAAGGCTCGAAAACGAGGGCTACTGGATGAAAGAGAAATCCCTGATCATAGTAATGTGAAGCTGATAACTGAAGCCAATGAGCGGGTAAGTCAATGGATGAAGAAAGAGTTTAATCACTAGTTTATGTGAAGTGACTACTGGAATTGAAAACCAACCCATCAGCAGCGCAGCAAAAGGATTGCTGCAAAACAAAGTTGCGATATTTAACATTAAGTATTTGGGATCTGGGGAAATGGGAACTGAAGGCTACGAGCTTTCTCTCATTTTATAGGGCGATCGCATCAAAATCATAAGTCATTGAAACATAAGCCACAGAGCGCACAGAGGCCTCAGAGAAATGCTCAGTGTTCTC
>JADGBV010000585.1 GCA_015231345.1 Planctomycetota bacterium | reverse complement strand
TATCAGTCAGTTGAGCGTGGCCATGACCTCAGGGCTTCCTCTATTAAGTGCTTTGGAAGTCATTTTAGAGCAAGAAAAAAAAGAAGCCTGTCGTGATTTGCTCACTTCACTTATAGAGCAAGTACGCAAAGGCAAATCCCTATCCGCCTCAATGGCCATGCACCCAAAAGAATTTAAGCCTTTATCATGCGCTATGGTGGAAGCTGGTGAAGTCGGTGGCATTCTCCACAAAACCACTCCGCGCTTAGTAGAGCTCCTTAAAAGAGAGCAAGAAGTTCGCAGCAAAATAATGATCGCTCTCTCCTACCCCATATTTGTTCTTACCATTGGCATTATATCTGTCATCTTAATCATGACTTTCATATTGCCTAATATCATCGAAGCCATGGGGGATACGATTTTACTACCTTGGCCCACACGAGTTCTTCTTTTTACTGGAGACCTCTTCTCCTCTTATGGCTGGGTCGCGATACCCTTGATTGTCGCTCTCGCACTTAGCAAACATTACCTTATCGATAAAGATAGGTTTCAGTTCATTCAAGACAAATGGTTACTCAAAACCCCGCTTCTTGGCCCTATGTTGACAAGCATATCTGTCGGTCGTTTCGCTAGAACACTTGGTGCCTTGGGCCAAGGCGGCATCACTATACTGCAATCTTTGAGTATCGTTAAGAATACTTTGGACAATAAAGTTCTCGAGCATTCCTTCACAGCCATTGAACGCAAGGTGACCACCGGAACGGCCTTATCTCAGGCCATTAAAGAAAGTGAGCTCTTTCCACCTCTGCTTATTCAAGTCATTGCCATGGGAGAGAAAACCGGCGAGCTAGATATTTTATTAAGCAATGCCGCTGACACCTTTGAAAAAGAGGCTGATAGCATGATTGAAAGATGCATGAATTTACTCCCCGGCCTCTTGATGGTCATCTTATTTATGATTATTGGTTTTATTGCCTTGGCAATTTTGCTGCCTATTATGGGCATGGATATGTCCTCCACTGGTTTTTAAGGAAAAACATGAAAAAGCAGATTTTAGTACGAAAGAAAAAATTCACGGTTGTTGAGATCTTAGCCGTAGTGCTCATCATATCAATGTTGGCAGTATTCGTCATCCCCAGGGCATTTAAAGGAATGTCAAAAGCGAAAGGAGATATTGCTCGAAGTAAAATGGCCATCATAGAAGGCGCTTTAGGAAAATTCTACTTGGATTGCCAAAGGTTCCCTGATGAAAGCGAAGGTTTAAATGCACTGATCACCATGCCTGCAGATATGGAAAATCAATGGACTGGCCCCTATTTGAAAAAGAGCGATTTACTCGACCCCTGGAAAAACAACTACGTTTACCAAGCTGAAGGAGCAGTTAATATCGGTAGTTATGACCTCAAGAGCTATGGAGCTGATGGATCCGAGGGGGGAGAAGGGGAAAATAGCGATATCATCAACGAATAATACTGAAGCACAATATTATTCTAAGACACTCACTTGTCCCCAAACACTTCCATTATAGCCAAAAGGCAATCCTTCACCTTAGTCGAATTGCTGATGGTTACCATTATATTGTCTATGGGTGTGTATTTAGCCACACCCAATATGATGGGAAGTTATCGCAAAGCAAGATTAGAGAAAGCTGCCAGAGAAATCGTATTAGCCAATAGATACGCACGAATCTTGGCCATAGAAGAGCAAACTCCAATTCATCTTAAGATAGATATGGAAAAAAACGAACTTCAGATCATAAAACCAGTAGCCACTCAAAGCCAGAGTTTTTCCTCCGAAGGAGTGCTGAGCGATGAGGGGGATGACCTTGGCGAAAGCTCAACAAGTCAAGCCAGCAAAGACCCTCTCTTTAAAGTGAAAAAAATCTCTGATGATATTAGAATCTTTCAAGTGCAAATCATTCCTCTAGGCCAAAACGAAGAGCAAAGCCTAGCTGACAGCAGTCAGATTGACAAGCATCAAATCACTTTTAGGCCCGATGGAAGTAACGACAAAGCCACTATTGTTTTAGGCCAAGCACCTTTTTTACT
>JADGBV010000584.1 GCA_015231345.1 Planctomycetota bacterium | reverse complement strand
TGATGGGGTTTCTATACCCACAAAGAGAGCCTTACAGCCTGAGCGACTAGCTAATTCTAATAATTCCGGGTCATCAGCGAGTTCTATGGAACATTGCCCCGTCCAGCGTTTGCGAAGTGGAATCATTCTTGTGAATAAATCACGAGCATACTCCTTGTCGGCAATAATATTATCGTCCACAAACATAAAGTTTTTCGGAATAGCCTCTAATTCCTCAATAATATCTTCTACAGGGCGAGTATAGTAGCACTGATTATAAAAGGCACTTATGGAACAAAACTTACAGCGATGATTACAACCTCTACCAGTCTGAACTGCGTGAGTGGTAATATAATGTTTTTCATTCTTTTGAGTGAGCTGCCGCTTGGGAACAGGAATGTCTGAGCCCTTATAAGGGGTGGTTTGGCGATATAATGACTGATACGACCCTTGTTCGATATCCTTTAAACATTTCGGCCAAACCTGTTCAGCTGGCCCTGCTACAACACAATCGAAATGTGTCATCGCCTCCTCTGTGCGGAGAGTTGGGTGGTAACCACCGGCAACAGTGACGGCACCTTTATTGTGGAAATGTTTAGCTAGCTCATATGCGCGAGGAGCAAGACCTGTCATAAATGATATTCCAACAACATCAGGGCTTTGATCAAGGTCGAGTTCTTCGACATTTTCATCACATATTGTCAATGAATATTCTTCAGGTGTGAGTGAAGCAAGCGTGGTCAGAGAAAGGACACTGAAGCGTAACATCTTCCTATGTGGAACTTCTGGAGTGTCTTTTGTGATACGAAGATGATCTGCAGCAGGAAGAATGAGGAGGATTTTCATTATGAAGCTTGAGTAAAATTGAATAGATAGTTTCTCTTTATCAATTCATATGCCGAATCGAAAAAGGCAATTTTATGCTTAAAGATGCACCTCACAAAATATCGATCTTCATTTTTTGTGCCTGAACATCATTTTTTGTTCTCGCTGGCATTTCTCCAAACGCAACAAGCATCGCGACACTAAAACAGCAAGACACACTTTATGCAGCTGAGTCCATGTCTTAGCGCTGAAAAATGATCCATTTCAATTGAATTAGTTAGCATCCACGCTATAATTCATTGATAAAATTATAGCCTTAAAAAAATGAACCTATTGAAGACAGAGCCAACAGCTTTATTTATATATAGAACCGATTTCTCGTTATGGATAGGGACTTTCCTAGGGTTTCTTTCACTGTTTTGCACGGTTCATGCAGATATCAGAAGCACAACAGATATCGTCTTTGACGTCAACGATGACCTCGTAAACGAAGCAATACTCAACTCTACAGGACTAGGGATAGGCGTCACTCCATCATCCAATTTACATGTAGCTGGCAATAGCAGCATCACCCAAAAACTCACAATTGGCTCTTCCACCCTCAGCAGTTCAAATCTTTATATTAATGGTCGCATGAGCATAGGCACAGCAACTGTAAGTTCTGATTCTACGCTTTCAGCAAGCAGTCTCTATTTTGCCAATTCTGCGAGTTCCAATCTCAGATTGGAATTGCCGTACTCAGGAAATGTTACGGGGAGAACTATCACCATAAAGAAAACATCTCATCTCAATACAGTTTGGATTGGAGGAGGAGGCAACTTGATTGATAGCAGCTCCGAAATAACCATGGGCAACACTGATAGTAATTCACTTCCATACCTCAAAGTGATAAGCAATGGAAGTTCCTGGGCAAGCTTATCTTCAAATGATTGCACGTCCAGTATCGCAGCTGGGAATTTAGTTCTACACTATACTCTCGACGAAGATTCTGGGACTGTCGTCAATGATTCCAGTGGGTATGATAAACATGCCTCATTAGCTAATCTGACTTTTAGTGCCAATTCCGTGGCAGGTGTCATTGGAAACGGCCTCGAAAAAAAGAATAATGGGACGAATGCCGGCGTCAATAACGGGCCAGAACTGAATGCTGTTATCAGCGGCAATACTTTATCTATTTCATTCTGGATAAAATCCCTTGGCTCGAATAATGATTTCTGGATAAGTTATGTCTATTGGACGGATGGATCTCAAGG
>JADGBV010000583.1 GCA_015231345.1 Planctomycetota bacterium | reverse complement strand
GATTCGACGTAAACGTTTAGCAGAGGTTCTGCTCAATCATGTCTTTCAATTCAATAATGAACAGTTAGATGAAGCCGTTTGTAAATTTGAACACGCCGTTTTTCCAGAAATTGAAGCAAGTATTTGCACGCTTTTGGGACACCCAAGCCACTGCCCTCATGGCTACGAAATACCCAAAGGGGTTTGCTGCGAGGGTAATATCAACAATGTGCAAAATGAAGTCTTGCCCCTCAGTGATATGAAAGTGGGAGAAAAGGGACGTGTTGCCTATATCCGAACCCAAAAAGATTCTCGACTTCACCGTTTTTCGGGAATGGGTATCCGCCCGGGAGTTGTTCTTGAGCTCGATCAGAAGTACCCGTCATTGATCATACGCCTCGACAATGCGGAGGTCGCTATGGATAGCGACATCGCTTCAGATATTTACCTCTGGCCTAGTACTCACTAATAGGTTGGTGGAAAACATCATCGTTGGCGTCGTTACGACTCTAGTATCACTTTGGGCTCTGCATTTTGCGTGGAAATCGACGAAGGGTATGGTTACTGGAGAATCCTGTAAGTGCACCAAAGAATGCATGGAACGATGCGGTGGTGTTCGAGCCGAAGGTGAGCCTCAAGGGAAGTAAAGCTTTTAAGCTAAAGCACACCCCGGTTCATTTTCGGCCCTAAAAACCTCACCGGAAGTGAGGTCAAACGATGTGCTCAAGATTAGCTCATGAAGCAAATAAATCAAGAATTGATCTTGAAAGTTCCAATGATATGATTCAGTTCTTCAGTCTGCGTGGTGAGGTCTTTTAAGACGGAGGTGCTTTGTTTAGCATCTTGGGCTGTTTTTTGAGAAACGGATTCGATTTCGCGCATGGAGCTTACCACTTGCTCTGAGGCAGATGTTTGTTGTTGAATTGCTATATTAATTTGTTGCGCGATAGTCGAAGACTCCTCCACCAATAAAATCATTTCTTGAAGCTGATCTTGAACCTTCATAATGACTTCAGACCCACTGTTGACTTTTTTGCTACTTTTCTCCATTGCATCCAGAGCTCATCGTGTGCCACTCTGAATCGTTTCTAAACGAGAGCGAATAGTATCTGTCGCACTTCGAACTGTGGAAGCTAAAACACGAATCTCTGTCGCTACCACACCAAAGCTTTGGCCAGCTTCACCTGCACGGGCGGCTTCAAGGGAGGCATTTAAAGCAAGCATTTTGGTTTGATCGGCAATGGAACTGATGCTTTCAATCACCTCTCCAATATCCTGAGCGTTTTTACCTAGTTCATGAATTGCCTTGCTGTTGGTGTTTGATGCAGATACGATCTCAGTCATGGCATCTTTGGCTGAGCTCACAATGACTTTGGAATGTTGAGCGCTTACTTCTAGTTCTTTGGAGCGTTCGACAATATCTTCTGCGCTATTAGATATTGAATGAGCGGTAGAGCTGAGTTCTTCCATCGTAGAAGTTGTTTCTGCAACAGCAGCTGATTGTTGAAATGCTCCCGAGGATTGCTGCCGAGAGTTATTTTCTATATCAGTGGCTGAACCAACGACTGATAAACTGATATCTTGTAATTGAGTCATCATTTGACTTAAGGTGTCGCTGAGATGATTTAAGGACCCAGCTAAGGTGCCGAGCTCATCCTCTGATTGAATAACGATTTTGTCACCCAAAGAGCCTTTTGCCAGTTTGCGGGCAAGTTTATCTATGGAATTGAGATTAAGGGAAATACTGGTGTGAATTTGTCGTGCACACACAAAAATAAATATAATTAAAAAAACAGAGCACCACAGCATAAGGTTTTTGAGTAATCCTTGGGCCCACCGCGATGCTTCGCCAAGGGTTGTGGAGAAATTGATTTCAAGAGGCCTGAGCTTTTTCTCAGCCTCGTCAATATCTGTGATAAAAATACCCTCTTGGCTCTGAGAAATGGTTTCCTTTGATAGGGCATCCTGTACCCGTTCACCTAAGGAAATGAGGTTGTCGATTTCGATGTCAGCTTGAGTCCAAATAGATACGGCACGGTCCATGTGCTCAAAGGAGCGAAAGCGTCGAAAAAGACGCATCATAC
>JADGBV010000582.1 GCA_015231345.1 Planctomycetota bacterium | reverse complement strand
ATATAGAAGCTGCAGTAAGCAAATTAATGCTTCTCAAAAAAGAGATTGGGAAATTTATCGTTGGGCAAGATGATGTGGTGCGCAATGTACTCATAGCTATTGTTTGCGGGGGTCATGTCCTTTTGGAAGGAGTTCCAGGTCTTGGGAAAACGGCTCTTGTCAGCACATTATCAAAAGCATTGAATTTAGATTTTCGCAGAATTCAGTTTACTCCGGATTTACTTCCAGCAGATATTTTGGGCACCAATATTTTAGTAGAAGAGGAAGGCAGGAAGTCATTTCGTTTTCAGCAAGGTCCTGTTTTCAGTAATATTCTATTGGCAGATGAAATTAACCGGGCGACTCCTAAAACTCAATCGGCATTACTTGAGACCATGCAGGAAAAAACTGTGACCGTCGCTAACCAGACCCATATCCTCTCCCGCCCGTACTTTGTTTTGGCAACTCAGAACCCTCTAGAAATGGACGGAACTTATTCTCTTCCAGAAGCGCAATTGGATCGTTTCTTTTTTAAATTAATCGTTGAAATGCCAAAACACGATGAGTTTGCCACTATCCTCAAGAGAACGACAGGGAATACAAGACCAGAAGTGAGCTCTGTTCTTGGAGGAACTGATATTCTTGCCATGGAAAGGTGCTTTCGAGAGATCCCCATTGATGATAGTGTGATGAACGATCTCATTCGATTAGTGCGTAGCACTCACCCTGATGATGAGGACTCTAGTGATAGTGTGAAAAAGTATGTTCGTTATGGTGCATCCCCTCGTGCAGCCCAGACTTTGCTGGCTGGTGCTCGAGTTCAAGCTGCCTTATCGGGACGTTTTCATGTTTCACTTGATGATATTTATGCTCTAGCTCCTCATGCTTTGCGCCATAGGATGGTGATGAGTTTTGAGGGTGACGCTGAAGGTGTGACAGCTGATAGCCTGATTAAGGAGCTTGTGACTTCTTGAGGAAGTTAATTCTAACATGCTTATATTGATTCGACACTCATTAAAAATACCATTCATTCTCATCACCTCTACTTTTATAGCATAAATTAGTGCCACCACCTTCCCAGTATTCAGATTTAACCGACCCCTCATTCTTATCGTGCTTAGAATCGCTTTATCTTCTGGCTCGCAAAGTGATAGGGGGAGAACTTGCAGCTGATCGCAGGTCCAATAAGCGGGGCAGTGGCATTCATTTTGCCGATTATGCAGAATATCAATTTGGCGATGATTACCGGCAAATTGATTGGAAAATTTATGCCAGGTTAGAGAACCTTTTCCTCAAGCTTTATGAGCTTGAAGAAGATGTTTCCATTAACATTCTGTTAGATATTAGCCCTTCTATGGAGCACAAGCTGGCCTATGCCAGTAAACTAGCTGCTGCTTTAGGTTATATTGCTTTGTCGAATCAAGACAGGCTGAGCCTTTATGGACTGTCTGATCGACTTTCTCTTCTTATGGATAAATCCCATGGCAAAGGGGCTATCATGAAGATGCTTAAGAGTTTAGCTGGGGCCCAGTTATGTGGAAGTAACACTTCTTTTTCCGAATGCATAAAATATTATTGTAAGCGCAATCCCAAACCCTCAGTTTTGGTGGTTATATCTGATTTTTTCTTTCCTAGTGGTTACGATGAAGGCCTGAAATTACTGAGGAGTTCAAAGAATGATGTCTTTTGTTTGCAAGTTCTTGACCCAAGTGAACTGAGTTGTGACTACCATGGCGATGTGGAAATCGAATGTGTCGAAAGCGCACAGACAAAACTCATGACTCTAGGCCCTTTAGAAAGAAAGCGTTTTGCTCAAGTTGTTCAGAAATGGAATGAAGAGCTTAGTGTGAGTTGTGCTCGTCATGAAATGGGTTTTCTTCAGGCTTTCAACTCAACTCCCTTTGAGGAAGTGGTGCAAGTTCTACTGAGAAGAGGGGGGCTTGTTTCATGAGTTTCCTGAACCCATTAAACCTTTTCTTTCTAGCCTTAGCGCTGCCCCTAATTGCCGTATTCATATTGAAGGTCAGGCCTCATAGGAAACCGACCACTCAATTTTTTCTTTGGCAACAAGCTTTTGTAGAAAAGA
>JADGBV010000581.1 GCA_015231345.1 Planctomycetota bacterium | reverse complement strand
GTCGAGGTAAATGTGCTTGATGAGTTCTTTCGCTTCACTAATAAGCTCTGGACTAATGATGGGTTTGATTTCAGGGATGGTCCCTTCTGTCATTTTTTCTAGAATACTACGTTCGGAATCTCGGTCTGGGTATTCAATTTTGACTTTCATCATAAAACGGTCGACTTGGGCCTCAGGCAGAGGGTAAGTCCCTTCTTGTTCAATGGGGTTTTGTGTGGCCATAACAAGGAAAGGCTCATCTAGGTTATAAGTTTCATCGCCTATGGTGATTTGTTTTTCCTGCATGGCTTCCAGTAGGGCTGATTGAACTTTGGCTGGAGCACGGTTAATTTCATCAGCAAGGATAATATTGGCAAAAATAGGTCCTTTACGAACAGTAAAACTACCATCTTTTGGATTGTAGATGAGGGTGCCTAAAATATCGGCGGGTAACAAGTCTGGGGTGAACTGAATACGATGAAAAAGGGTGTTCAGTGAATCACTTAAGGCTTGAACCGTACTTGTTTTGGCTAGGCCCGGTAGACCTTCGACTAGGACGTGGCCTCCTGTGAGCATGCCGACAATGAGTCTTTCAATAAGATATTGCTGGCCAACGATTCTTTTAGATATTTCATTTTGAATGTCTTGAATAAAAGCACTTTTGCTTTTGATCTGTTCCGCGATTTGTGATACGTCCATAACGAGATAAGTCTGAAAGTTTACCTGAAAGAAGTGTAATTTTTACGGAGATTTCATTTTGCAAGCTCAAGAGTGAAGCTCTTCCATTTTTGGAATAGTGCTTGCTACTGCTCATATTTCCACTTTGTCACCCCAAGGGATTGTTGCGATTTGACAGATCCATAAGCTCCCTTATATATGGGGCTCCCCTAGATTTAATTGTTTTTTTTTATTTATGGCAAAAAAACTCGTCATTGTAGAGTCCCCGACTAAAGCAAAGATCCTCAAGAAGATACTAGGGCGTGAGTATTCTGTTGAATCTTCTAATGGTCATATCCGAGATTTGCCAGAGAAAAAAGACCATCTCAATGAGGCTCAAAAGAAGCTGCCTTATTCGCGTTTAGGCATTGATGTCGATAATGATTTTACCCCTCTTTATTGTTCTTCGCCAGCGAAACTTAAAAAATTAAAGAAACTAAAAGATTTATTGAAAGAAGATACGGAACTCTATCTCGCAAGTGATGAGGACCGCGAAGGAGAGGCCATTGCCTGGCATTTAAATTCTATTCTTAATCCTCAAAACAAATTAAAGGCTGTAAGAGTCGTCTTTCACGAAATTACCAGACCAGCCATTCTAGAGGCCTTCAAAAAACCCAGAGACCTTGATATGAATATGGTCAACGCTCAACAGGCTAGACGTATTCTTGACCGTTTAGTCGGTTACAAGCTTTCACCTCTACTCTGGAAGAAAATCCGTTTTGGCTTATCTGCGGGAAGGGTTCAGTCTGCCGCGGTCAGAATTATTATTGACCGGGAAAATGAAATTAAAGCCTTTAACCCTGTGGAATATTGGTCCATTGCTTGTCAGTTTAATAAAAGCAATGTAGATTTTGAAGCTCTTCTTGCCCATAAAGATGGCAAGAAATTTGTGCCAGCAAATCAAGCTGAAGCAGACGATGTATTAGCCACAATAAAAGGAAAACCTTTTAGTATTACCAATTTAAAAACGAGGGAAGTTAAACGAAATCCTTCTCCTCCTTTTATTACTTCTACTCTTCAGCAAGAGGCTTCACGAAAACTGGGTTTCTCTGTGAAGAAAACCATGCAGCTTGCGCAAAAATTATATGAAGGTGTGGATTTAAAAAGCGAAGGCGCCACAGGTTTAATTACTTATATGAGAACCGATAGCGTCAACCTTTCGAAAACAGCACTCGAAGAAACAACTCAAGTTTTAGGCGACCTTTATGGCCCCGAATACCAACTAGAAAAACCTAGAGTTTTTGCGACAAAATCCAAATCGGCTCAGGAAGCTCACGAAGCGATTCGCCCCACTGATGTAAGTCGAAAACCAGAGGTCCTTAAAGATGTCTTAGACCCTGATATGCTAAAACTATACGACCTCATTTGGAAAAGA
>JADGBV010000580.1 GCA_015231345.1 Planctomycetota bacterium | reverse complement strand
GAATCATGAGGTTTTCAGAAGGAAATGCTGGCGATATAAAGCCAGTTGGAGAAGGCGTATTTGAAATGAGAATTTCATCTGGACCTGGTTACCGATCTTATTATTTTTATGAAGAAGAGCAAGCTGTGATATTACTTTATGGTGGCGATAAACAGTCTCAAAAACGTGATATAAAAAAAGCAAAAGAACTAGCTAATGAGTTGAGGAGGCAGGGAAATGAGTAAGGTAAAAATATCCAATTTCGATATCGCAGAGCATCTTCGTACGGAAGAAGAGATGTCAGCTTACTTAGATGCATGTATTGAGGACTCAAACAATGATGCAGCTTTTATTTCGAAAGCATTAGGTGATATTGCAAAAGCTAAAGGCATGAGTAGGATCGCAGAGGAAACAGGACTATCAAGGGAGAGTCTATATAAATCGTTGTCGGGCGAAAGAATTCCATCGCTGGATACTTTTATTAAAGTCATAAAGGCTCTAAATCTTAAGATCACCACAAAACCCAATTTAGCATGACGCTCCTGAGTATTGAAGCTGCCGCAGGAGTTGTAAATTCTCAAATTATAAAAATTGCCTTCCTTAAAAGCTGATTGTTGCTCACTATTAAGACCCGTCTATTTTGGCCAAAAAAGGCCATTTAGCCCGTCTGTTTTAACCAAATTAAGCTGATTTATCTGGGTAAGTTGGAGGCGTTTAGGCCCCTAAAATGTAAAAAGCTCCATCTTCCTCAATCACTTCCATATTCTTGGCCAGCTGCCAATTTCCTCTATTAATGCGCGCAGGCATGCCCAAAGTGTCCTCGAATTCGCCTTGAACATCGCTGTATTTTTGCGCAAGACTTCTGAGGCGAGTTAGGTCCTCTGTGGAATTGGTGTATGTTTGTTTGAGAGTGAAGGGGTTTTTGTGTTCATCTGTAAAAAGAAAAGCAATGATTAAAGAGAAGTCTCCTTGCTCATCTTGGCTCAGTTTTGAACGTAGATTAATTAGTTCATAGGAGCCAGCCGCTTTAACTTCTTGGCTTTCTTCCATGGCTTTAACAACATGGCCTTCTGCGCAATAAAGGACTCCCATAATATCGGCAAAAGGGTCATCGCTCATAAATTCGGCTTCAAGAGTTTTGTAAGCGTGAGGGATTTGGCATTCTTCACAGACAATATAATCTGTGGGGTCATCATCGATTTTGATCATTCGTTGCTCAGCGTCTTTGTAAACGACGCAAGGCTTAAGCTCTTTTAGGCAATAAGGGCAAGTGAGGCTTTGGAGGGAAATAATATTTTCGCACTCAGGGCATTCCTTGTCGAGGCACCTTTCTTTGACTTCTTTTTCCTCAAAATCGCGGTAATTTTTAACGATGGGTGTTTTGATGCTGCCGTGCTTTTCGAAGCAACCGACTAAGTCTAAGACCAGGCAGTCTTTTTTGTCTTGGTGTAGGCGTAAGCCCCTACCCACCATCTGCACGTAAAGGGCAGGGGAAAAAGTGGGCCTACAAAGTATTACTGCATCAGCTCGAGGAGAATCCCAGCCTTCCGTAAGGACATTGACATTTGTGAGGATGCGAATGCCTCCCTCATTAAATTGGTTTAAAATATCATCTCTTTCTTCAATGCTCATTTGGGAGTGAATGGCAGCCGATTCAATATGATGCTCAAGAAATAAATCGCGAAGTCTATTAGAATGGGAAATGGATACGCAGAAAATAACGATGGATTTTCGATCTAAAGCTTGAGATTGCAGGGTTTTAACCGCACTCATAAGATGCTCTTCTTTAATTACTGTTTCCTCAAGGGCATCAATTTGATAGTCTCCAAAGGAGTTGAGTGGCACGGATTCCAGGTCTTCTTTTATATCCCCATCGGCAACAAGGTACTGATAAGGGCATAAATAGCCGTCAGATTGCAGCTTTTCGATGCCAATGCGGTAATGAATTTTCTGAAACCAGTTGGCATAAGGGTTTTTGCACTGAGGACAAAAAATATACCCATGGCCAAGACGAAAAGGGGTCGCCGTCAAACCAAGCAGCTTCATGGCGGGGTTTTTTTCAAGAAAATGAAATAAAAAATCACCAAATTGAGA
>JADGBV010000057.1 GCA_015231345.1 Planctomycetota bacterium | reverse complement strand
AGCAACTTTTTGTGCATCTTCATGAACAGATAAATCTTCCGGGCAGATAAAAAAAGCAAAGGCTGAGCTTAAAAAGAGGGTCATAAACCATGTAAACGAAAACTCCTTCATAAGGCGCAAAGAGGCCTTAAGGCCCTCGCGAAGGGGCAATTGAAGGATAAACAAGGCTTGGCCTCCTGAAAAGTACAGGAATAAGTGTAGATTCAGCCCTGTGCTGTCAACGAAATATATGCTTTTATGCCACCGAGGCTCTTCATGGTGATGGCAGGGAATAGAGAGAATGAAAAACGCAGGATCATTATCAGGAAACTAGCTTTCACTGATGTATTGTGTTTTCATTAAACATAAGCCATGGGCGGGTAAGGTGGGTCCCAATAGGGCTCTTTGCTGTGGGCTTGCTAAGGCTTGTTGAATATGATCTAAAGTGATTTTGCCCGTGGCTAAGGCTAAATTTGCGCCGGCGATAATGCGCACCATATGCTGCAAAAAGCCTTTGCCTTCTACAGATAAGTAAAATTTGCTCTCTTCAGGGATGTGCTCAATCTTTGCACCCACAAGAGTTCTTGTGGTGCTTTGGGTGTCATTTTGCGAGCTGCAAAAGCTGGAGAAATCGTGTGTGCCTTTGATGAGCAGCATAAATTTCGACATGAGCTCAAAATTCAATTCTCTATTTTTGACATGATAGTGAGTTTCACGCTGGAAGATATCAGCTGGGTCTGAGTAATCGTAGGAGTAAGTGTAGGTTTTCTGGTGGGCTGAAAAACGAGCATGGAAAGATTCATCGACTTCTTCCAAATGATGCACGGCAATATTTTCAGGAGTAATGCCATTTAAGGCTCGTTTGAGGCGTCGAAAATCACAAGGGGAACTTAAATCAAAGTGGCAGACTTGGTCTTTGGCGTGGACGCCTGCATCAGTTCGCCCTGCTCCAAAAACTTTTGTGGCTTGGCCAGAAAAAAGCTGCACAGCTTTTTCCATTTCTCCCTGAACTGTTTTGCCTTGGGCTTGAATTTGCCAGCCAACAAAAGAGGAACCATGGTAAGACAGGTGGGCTTTGATGCGCATCTTTTCTTTACTGAGGCTATTTTAAGGGGTTTCTCCCCAGCAATCACGTGCGGCCAAAGCAACAACTAAGCCTTCTGCATGGTGTGTGCCTGCTTCAACATAAGGCGTAACTCCTAACTCCTTTAGGGCTTGGCTTGTGACAGGGCCGATTGATAGGGTGCGCGTGCAGGCAAAAAGTTTCTTGCCATAGGATTCGTGAAAGGCATAAACAGATGAAGGCGAACAAAAAGCTACAGCATCGTATTCGGGCAAATCTTCGCCTTTGATTGCACGATTTTCGTATAAGTCTACGACATCAACTTTGCTTCCGGCTTCTTTGAGAATATGCGGTAGCTTACTTTTGGAGGCACTTGACCTTGGCACTAGTATGGGTGTGTTTTCTAGGTCGAGGTCTTTAACCATGCCTTCGGCCAAATCTTGTGATGTGTATTTTAGCGGCATATAAGAAGCTTTGAGCCCAGCTTCATGCAAAGCTTCAGCGACTGAAGGGCCACTGACTGCTAGAGAAGGTAGGTTCTCCGTGGAGACTCCTTCGCGCTTGAAGACCTCTAGTAATGCTTTAACGGCGGCTGCACTGGCAAGAATGAGCCATTGATAGTTGGCAAGAGTATGGCACCATTGGCTCTTTTCAGGGCCAACGCTTTCCAAGCTAAAGAGTTTGAGAGCTATAGCTTGTCCCCCTAATTTCTGAATTGGCTTAGCTAAGGCTTGTTGGGTTCTTTCGGTTCCAGGTGTTAAGATGCGTAGGCCTTTAAGCGCTTCTATGGCATGATTCGCCTGAGAGCTTTCAGCGTGATTCTCCTGATAACTTTTAGAGGCTTCTGCCTGAGGACTCTCAGCAAGCTCTCCATGCAGCTCCGGCTGAAGGCTGCTTATCTTATCTTCTCCGTCGCGAGGGCTCATGGCGCAGATTAATGCTGCAAGCTGATCCATAAGCACATTGCCTTTTTTGTAGGTGACGGCTAAGACGCCTTGAAGCTCATGGGTTTTGAGTTCTGCGGGGTCGACGTACTCATCAATACGGTCTTGGAAATCGAGGCGTTTCAAGCCGGCCACAGCTAGCAAAATAATATCAAAATCACCTCTGTCCAATTGCTCAATGCGGCCGTCAATGTTTCCCCTAATGGGCTTTATGACACACCCTGGCCATTTTTTTAAGGCAAAATTATTTCTGCTAGGTGAGCTTATGCCAACAACAGGGTTTGCAGGCAAGTCGACATCGCGGCGATATAAAATCGCATCCCTAGAATCTTCGTGCCACGGAAGGTAGAAGCAAGCGAGGTCTTTGTGCAATTGTTCTGGGAGATCTTTGGCACTATGGATGGCCATCGTCGCTTCGTTGTTTAGGACAGCTTTATCCAAAACATCTGTAAAGAAATCGTCAGCTATATTGCTCGTTAAACTGCTTGTTTGATCGATATCCCCTGTTGTGTTGTATGTGATAAGTTCATACTGAAAAGAGCTAATAAGCTCTTTAATGCGCGCCAGAGAGGCGGAACTTTGCGCGATGGAAAGCCGGCTTCCTCTAGCGGCGCATTTAAAATTGGGCATTACTCTTGAGCTTCCAACCAACGTTCGGCTTCGAGCCCTGCCATACAACCGGATCCGGCTGCTGTTATCGCTTGTCGGTAGATGCGATCTTGAACATCGCCACAGGCAAAGACGCCTTCAATGCTCGTCTGTGCTGTGCCTGGTTTAGTTACAACATAGCCAGCTTCGTCTGTTTCCAGTTGATCTTTCAAAAATTCAGTATTGGGTTTGTGTCCAATAGCATAGAAAAGTCCGCCGCATTGGATTTCCTTTTCGCCTTCCTCTGTGGTCACAATGATGTGATTCATGATTTTTTCGTCACCGTGGACACTTTTAAGCTGAGTTTTCCAGTTTACGTCAATTTTAGGGTTGTTCAGCACTCTTTCTTGCATAACTTTGCTGGCACGAAGAACATCACGGCGAACAAGTAAAATAACTTTAGATGCAAACTTAGTGAGGTAAACAGCTTCTTCGCAGGCGGAATCACCTCCACCTATGACCACAAGTACTTTATTGCGAAAGATGGGTAGGCCGCCATCGCAAACGGCGCAGGCGCTCATACCTTTTTGCCAGTATGTATCTTCACCTTCGACGCCAAGGCGTTGTGCTGTTGCTCCAGTTGCAACAATAAGAGTTTCGGCCTCAACGCTTCCCGAGTCTGTTGTCACGGTAAAGGGCCTTTTTGAAAGATCAACAGAGTTGACTGTCTCGGTGACAATTTTGGCTCCGCAGTTCTCAGACTGCTCACGGAATTTCATGGTGATTTCAATGCCACTTATACCGGTGGGGAAACCTGGGAAATTTTCTACTTCCGTCGTCGTTGTGAGTTGACCTCCAGCGGCAACTCCACCAGCCATCATGCCTTCATATACAAGGGGGGAAAGGGTCGCTCGACCGGCGTAGATTGCTGCTGTATGGGCAGCTGGTCCTGATCCTATGATTACTACTTTTTCAGCCATGGTATTATTATTTATTTGAATTGATTGAGTATGGAAAGGGTTAGTGTATCGCGAAAAGCTCCAAATCCGGAATTGAATATTAACTCTAGGGATTCGGCTAGAATACCTGAAGTGATGGGTTGTAATTCAACGCAGTTTGGGTTTTCGCTATCATGACAACGGTTGTCGATGACTTTCTTGAATTGTTTTAAGACAAAGTCTCTATTGCCATTAAAAATGCCTTGATAGTTCTCAAGGTATGTGGTTTGTATGGTTGAGCTAATGACTCCACCTAGTTCACGCAGGTATTCTTTTTTATCACCTCCGAGTTTTTGCGTACTTTGCAGAGCAAAATCTTTAACAAGTTTGCTTTTTAAGATATCATTTTTAACACCTTCGATAAATTCAGATTCGCTAACGAGGTCATCATCATTTTCGGAGATAAAAGAACTCAGAATGCGTTCGTAGTAGCATTCAGCTAATTCTACTCTTTTGCTCTCCTCACTTAGGTCGACCGTTGCAAGTAATTGATCGCCAGACTGACTTTGCTGCAGCATGTAAATAATATCGAACTGCAAAGTTTCCATCATTTCCCTTTCTTTTGTCGAAGGGCCTGGCATGAGCTGAAGGTTACGAATATGTTCAATGAGGCAGACGATAGACTCGCCAAATTCTAATTTGGAGTTTCTTAAAACAGAAATAAGTGCAGAAAGGCTGGGAACTGAAATGTAATTATGATAATGCTCTAAAAGGAGCTCATCACGGTTTTTAGGGCTTTTTTGCAGAAGTGTTGCTAGGTGAACATTAATGAAGTCAAGTTTATAGACTTCGGGCAGGCGGATGAGGTGATTGAAAATCGTGCGGACATCTAAGTCGCTCAAGGCGCTCTTGCTCCGCACCATATCGCCGATTTTCTTATAGACTTCTTTCTGTTTTTTTTCTTTTTTTTCCACGGATTTAGCCTTTATTGAGTGGCATTTTGAATCAATTCGCTGAGGTTTTCTTTGTTGATGACTCTGCCTTTAAGGATGGCTTTGGCAACGGCTTTTGTGTCATCAGGGAATTTCGCACCTATCATCCAAGAGAGATAATTTTTGACCTCTTGGTTGTTCAGGTCTGCTTTCTTTCCTCTGTGTTTACCAAAAGCGAGTTCAACCTCTTGCTTTTTATTAAAAACGAAAGCCCCATTGGAGTCGAGAGGTAAATTGACCGTCGTGTACGATAATACTTTTTGGTCATTCATGTCCAATTGATACTTTTCTTGTTGAGCTTTGAAAATATCGATGGTGACTTCTACGTCGCTCATGGCACGGTGAGCTCCTTCGTGAGTTTTGCCACAGTAATACTTATAAGCCGCCGATAGGTTTCGGGGTTCGTGATGGAAGAAGATTTTTTGCATATCCCATACTTTTTTCTCATGTAGAGGGAGGGTAATGCCAATGCGGATGGCTTCAGCCATGAGAACCTTAAGATCAAAAATAACGTTATAGCCAGCAAGGATATCACACTTCTGCACGTATTCAGCAATTTTCTCTTTTTGGCTATCTAATCGAGGGCTCTCAGCTACGTCTTTATCGAAGATGCCATGAATAGCCGATGTCTCTTTTGGGATGGGACGGCCTGGATTTATAAGGGTTTCCCAGTTTTCCCTTTCGCCTTGTTCATTTTCTAAAATAAAGGCCAATTCTACAATACGGTCTTTGCCCGTATCCAGCCCTGTTGTCTCGAGATCTAAGTAGAGTATATTCATTTAAGGCAGTTTGTCCTTGATTATGGGCTTGCAAGAATGCCTGCGCGACTTGATGAAATTAATTCAATATTAAATCACTTGTTTCTTCTTTTTAAGGTATTCAACTCTTTGGCCCAGCGGGACCCCATTTTTGATAATGGCAAAAGAAAAAGCCCAGCCCTCCTTATATTATTACTGATTTTAATAGGGGCTAGCTTGGCTTACCTTTATCATTTGACCCATGATGGAGATGAAAATATTGCGCCAGCCAATCAAGTGAAAGCTCTTGAGCATATTGAAACCATCATTAAAGCTGTCCAGAAATGGAAGAAAAATGACTACGACGCTAATGGAAAAAATGATTACCCTCTGAAGCATTTGAATCAGCTTGTGCATACCAGCTTTATCAATGGCTCAAAACTAGAACTTATTGATCAATCTTTAGGCGACGCTGATTTGAGAAACTTCGAGCCCATCGCTCTTGATGGTTATTTTTTTACATTGACCTGCCCTTTGCTTGATTGGCCCACAGAAGCTCTGGTGCCACGTATAGCTGTTTTGGCTGTGCCCCAAATCCCAGGTGAAACGGGGATTTGTAGCTTTTATATCGACCCAGATGGACAGGGGTATTACTGTCCCTATGACCTCAAAGAAAAAGTGCCTCCTTGGCCTAGCTCAAAGCTCATTAGGGAAGAAATCTGGAAAAAGTTGCCTGATATGTAGTGTATCTATATAGACCCTGCTAAAAAATAGTCATCCACAAACCACAGGGTTATGCTTTGCTGTCAAAGAAGTTAAAGGAACTAAATTGTGTGTGCATGGCCTCCGTGCTGACCTGTACGGCATTGGAAGCAAGAGAAGCTTGAATGATGTCTACGGACGCGCTTATGCGTCCATAGCTTGTATGATCTGGTGAATACGAACGCGCAAAATCTGCTGTTACAATTCCTTCAACTCCAGCTCCCGACATGTCTCCTCCAAGTATGTTGTTTTATACCTAAATACTGAACTCTATTTTAGCCGAGTCGTAAAAAAAGAGGAGTGTGAAAAATAATTATTTTAGAAAAAAACATAAGCCTTTAGAATACCGGCGAATTTCACAGGGCCCACTGTCTCAGTGAGAAATTTCACATTGGATAGCGGGGCTTTTAAAAATGCGAGCAAGTCTCGTTAATCACGAACATATTCTTATGTGATTGAATCTTAACTACTTACGAGATGTTAAGGTGCTCGAGTGGTCGCGGATGGAGCTTATGTCAACTCGACTGATGGAGCTCGATTCTTGGCTTAAAGTTCGAGTTCTCGAACAGCCCATCATGAAAACGGTATAGGTTTCCAAGACTTTCTTCATTAAATCTTGAGAGATAAATTTCTTATGTTTAGCGAGAAGCCCTATGAAGTTTTTGATTTGTTTGGAAAAGACTTTTGCTGCAAAAAGATTCTCGTTTTGTAACTGTGAATTAATATGGCGGAACATAGCTAACAAAGCTCTTTCTTGGGCATAAGTATATTTTAGCTCAAGTTGGATTTTAATGCTATTAGATACCTTGTCGTAGGCACGATCCATCTCCTCGGCACTTTCATGATTGGAGCTTTCAAGGAGATTCATATAAGGTTCCATAAACAATTTCATGTAGTACTGTAAGTGATTCTTGAAATCTGTATTGCATTTATTTTGACTAGCGGCAAAGCTCACCACTGATTTGATTGTTTTCAATTCAGAACTCAGAAATTCGACAATAGGTGCTAGGCCTTGGCCAGCTGATGATATTTCAATAAAACTATCCAGCTGTTGTGTGAAACGACTTACTGCATTATTGCGAGGGTCAGGGTGGTTGTTCACATATTGATGAAAGGCTTTTTTCTCTCCCTCACTTATTTTTGTATTGAGTGTGGCTTGGAGAATTTGGTTTGAATTAATTTTATCTCCTTGCAGTTTTGAGCTTAAAGAGGGGATGAGCGCTAAAATAGGAGCAACTTCTTGATTATCAAAAGTCGAGAGTTGATCGATGAGTACAATCTTGCTTAAGTCGGGCTCTGTTTCAGAGTAAATGGCATGCTGAACCAAAAGGTGATGGGAGTGAACCCCAAGGCTTTTGGTGAGCTTCTCCATGTCTCGTGCAATGGATATGTGATTGGCTTGCAAGAGCGTTTTGAACTCTTGTAATTCTTTATCAATAAGCCCTATAGCATTTTTCAGGTGTGATGATTTTTCTAGAGTGCTTAAATAGAGCTCCTGCATCAGGATAATCCCTTTGCTGGACTCGTATTTGCGAATCATTTTGTTGATACGTTTGGATATTTTCGCTAAATCCTGTTTGCCACGACGGAGAATTTCATCTCCAGCGCCTTTGCTTTTTTGGGCTTCTAAATCTTTTTTGAGTGCGAAAAAACGTTGCTTCTCGTTTTCCACTTCTCCATAATCACCTAGAGTTTTGTTGATGGATTTTTGCTGGCGGCTAAGTTGTTTGAGTATGTCGTTGAGAATATCTTTAAATTTTTGATCGAACAAGGCTGCAATATGGCTCATGTAAATATGAGGTTCAAATTGATTTTGTTGATCGCAAAAGGCAGCATATAAGTCTTGATAAAAAGCCATTTCAAGCTCAGGGTCATAGTTCTTGCCCATGCTATGAATCATGTCTTTTACCGTACGGTTCATGAATTGAATGGCTGAACCATGGCCAGTCAGGAAATCATTTGTGCTCATTTGGAGCTTACGTAGGCTGCCTTCAAGCTTATTTTTGTTTAAAACGGCTAGGTAATCGTCGGCTAAATGGAAAGGTAAACTACGTAGAAAATGTAGCAGATTGACTTTGAAAGACTTCATGGTGGCACCAGCTTTCATGATGGGCAACTTGAAGGGTGGCCCGAGGACTTTTTTGATAGCAATGGTGCCTGAGAAGTTTTTCCCACTTGTAAAAAAGAGAGAGTGGCTGGGGTTTAATTTTTTGACGTTAAAAGATGTTTTAAAGGGCACGGTCTGAGCTGATTTGCCGATGAGTTTGTCTTCGACTCCTGTTTCAGCAAGACTCATATCTACTTTTAAGTTGACTGATTTTGTCGCTCCGTTGGGCGTGAGATGGATCTCTACTTGATGGTGCCAAGCAACGGTTTCACGAACAGGGTGCCAAGCGCTTTTTGACTGTACAACACCAGAGGCTTTTTGTAAAACAGCATTATATTGGCTCGCCAGTTTATCTGGATCTTCTTTAAGCGAATCTAAATCTTCTAAAGGTTGACCTAAGCCATGATCGCTCAGAAAAAAAGAGCTTAATTCATCCCAGCATTCACGGGGAAAGAATTCCTTGGACATGTTTCTCTCCAGACCATCAATCATTTAAGTGGGTCATTATGCGTCAGCTTTGGAGTTTTATAGGTCTTGTGAAAAAATAATTAAAAAATTTAGATTTTATAAATGCTTAGAGAGTCTATGCTAACGACATGAGTAAAGATCATCGAAAGCGTTTAAAAGAGCGATTTCTTGCTGCCGGCACGAATGCTTTTAGTGAACATGAGTTACTTGAGCTTTTGCTGACTTATGCCATACCACGAAAAGATACGAAAGGCTTGGCTAAAGAGCTGATCGCTACATTTGGCTCTCTACACAAAGTTCTCAGGGTTGATGTCGAGAGGCTCTGCCATTTCAAAGGTTTAGGTGAGCATTCAGCTATATTGATTTCCCTTTTAGGCTCTCTGCGAGGTCAAGCGGATCACTCTTTGAAAGGGCAAACGGTATCTAGCTATCTCGATGTGAGTGATTATTTTTTTAAAGCTATTGGGCAAAATGCTGAGGAATTTTTCTACATTATGCTGCTCGATCAGAAAAATAAGGTCATCGATGTGGTTGAAATGGAGCATGGTATCGAAAATCGTGCTCAAGTTTATATTAAAAAAATCGTGCGAACCTGCTTGGATCGGCATGCGACGGGGCTAATTTGCATCCATAACCACCCTTCTGGCAGTGCGGAATTTAGCGAACCTGATTTAAAACTGACAAAGGAAATCAAAACGACCTTCAAAAATCTTGAGCTTCGCTTACTTGATCATTTATTGATTACTCAAGATAAATGTGTGAGTATGCAAGAAATGGGGCTGCTCTAATCTTAGAGTCGTAGATGGGTCTTCAGCAATAGCTCTTCGTCTCTTATGATTGTGCCGATGAGGCTGTTCTGCTGACGGCAGCAGGCATGCAGTTTTTAAGGAAATGATTACTAGCCTGAATACAGTCATATTCAGAGACTGTCCCTCCTCGTTCATGGCATAAACGAATAACATCTTGGTGGGCATTAGCTGGGCATAGTAAGTTCGGCCAAATAGAAAAAATATCCACATCGTTTAATCCGTCACCAACCACTAAGCTTTGCTCCGCATTAATTCCGAGATACTGGCAGAAGAGTAAGGCTCCATCAGATTTATGAATTTGCCCTAAAACATCTACAAACCTTTGGCTGTGGCAAAATTGTAACTTGTCTTTGAGGTGTTTAAATTCATGTAGTAAACATGTTTTCAGTTCGCTGAGTAAATGGTCAGCGCTAAATCCTTCGGGGACTTGAAGAGAAAGGTTCGCTTCTTTGCCTAATATATTAATTGAGCCAAAAGTGCGCTCGAGTTGAATGCGTCCTTCTTCACGGTACCATTCCATAATCTTTTTAATCTGCTCAAGTTCAGCGTATCTTTCTTTGAGTTGCGCTGATCCCCAGCGTTGAGCGAGCTCTTCTAAGTTAAAGATGTGATCTTCTTGTAAATCCCAGCCATAGGCTCCATGTTCTACAATGAGGTAACGAAGTTTTTTGCTGGGTATGGCTTTAGCGATAAAAGCAGTGTCTTCGTAGTCGCGTCCCGTATTTAAAACCAGTGATTTAACTGGGCTATTATCGATGAGTAAAGCGAACTCTTCGAGGCAGCTTGTCTGCTCAGAGCTTAAAGTTCCCTCTTGGCCCGTGCCAAAATGGGAGTTCATGTGTGGGTTTAAGCACCCATCAATATCATGAAAAATAACTTGAGGAAATTCTTGGGTCACTCGACAGTGACGCTTTTCGCTAAGTTCCTCGGTTGATCGATATCTTTACCTAGCTCTAAAGCAATAAAATAACTGAAGAGTTGCAGGTGAATAATAGTCAAGAAAGGGGTCAGTTCAGGTTCGGTTGCGGGAATTTCTAGTACATCATCAGCTACATCACAGATTTCAGTATCACCTTCGGTAACGATGGCTAGGATGCGGCCATTCCTCGAACGAACTTCTTGGATATTGGAGACATTTTTTGTGCGCATATTATCATCTGGGCAAATGAAAATGGAGGCACACTCTGGGTCGATAAGAGCGATGGCACCGTGTTTCATTTCTGCAGATGAGTAGCCTTCGGCAAAAACATAGGCTACTTCTTTAAGTTTGAGAGCTCCTTCAAGTGCGACGGGGTAATTATTTCCGCGGCCCATGAATAAGAAATTGTTAAAATGACTGTATTTTTTGGCAATCTCGCGAATCCTGTCTTTTTGCTCTAGGATTTGACTGATTTTTTGAGGGATTTCATCAAGCCCTTTTACTAGACGACGGCCTGCGTGAATAGACATGTCTTTACTGCGCGCCATAAGAATACTGAGTAAGTAAATGGCTGAAATCTGAGAAGTAAAAGCTTTGGTTGAGCAGACGGAAATCTCAAGACCGGCATGAACATAGATGCCAGCTCCTGTCATTCGCGCCATACTTGAGCCAACCACATTACAAATGCCGATGACTTTGCCGCCTTTATTTTTGATTTCCTGTAAAGTTGAGTTTGTATCGGCAGTTTCTCCAGATTGGGAAATGCCAACGTAAAGAGTTTTTTTGCGCACAATGGGGTTTCGGTATTTTAATTCGGGCGCAATTTCTGCCGTGCTGGGAATGCGTGCCATAGACTCCATCAGGTAAACGCCAAGTAAACCTGCATGGTATGAGGTGCCGCAGCCAACAAAACAGATGTGGTCTATGTCGAAAAAATCCCTGACATCCATGTTGATGCCGCCAAGTTTTGTGTTACCTTCTTCATTTAAAAGGCGCCCGCGAATAGCTCGAAGAACCGAACGTGGTTGTTCGTAAATCTCTTTGAGCATGAAGTGATCGTACTCCCCCTTGGAAGCTGTTGTTTGTTGTTTGTCGATATTTTCTAATTCTTTATCGACGATGGCGCCTTTGAAGGTGCTGATGCGGTAGTTATCTTTTTCGATAATGACCATTTCTTTGTCTTCTAAATGCACAACTTGCGGCATGTAAGTGGCAAATGCAATTACATCTGAAGAAATGATAAATTCGCCATTGCTAAGACCAAAACATAATGGAGAGCCATTACGGACTCCAATAAGGGTATCGGGGTAGTCTTTGTGAAGAAATAAGATTCCGTATGTTCCAGCTAATTTCGGAAGAATGGCTTGGACTGCATCTGTAAAGAAAACTTTAGGGTTTTCTTTCATGTAAAAGTCAAGGAGTTGGACAATGACTTCAGTGTCCGTATCCGACTTGAATTCTATCCCCTTTGCTTCTAGATCTTCACGTATCTCTAAATGATTTTCTATAATCCCATTATGTGCAATGACAATATTGCCACTATTGGCCTGGTGGGGATGGGCATTAACATCAGAAGGCTCACCATGAGTGGCCCAACGGTTATGGCCTATGCCGGCATGGCTGAGGTTTTTTTCTGGGAGCTCTGCTTCTAAATTGGCAATTTTTCCTTTCTTCTTAATGATGGAAAAATTTCCTTCGTTTAATAATGCTACACCTGCACTATCGTAGCCTCTATATTCCAGTCTCTTTAAACCTTCAAGTAGAAAAGGGAGAGCGTCCTTGCTGCCTAGGTATCCAACGAGACCACACATAAATACGTACTATATAAACGAGTAAAATAAAAAACCAAGCAGTTAAAAGATAACTGCTTGGTTCGGAAAGCGATATAAACTGACTAGTTTAAGCTATCTTTGAAAGGTTTAGATACTTTAAAACTAACACTGTTAGATGCTTTGATTTGGATGACTTCGCCAGTGGCAGGGTTGCGGCCTTGACGTGCAGCACGGGTCACTCTTCTGAATGCTCCGAAGCCAACGAGGTTCACACCTTCCGACTCATCTTTGGTTACGAGCGCCTTGATGCCATCAAGAACATTGTTTATGGCTCTTTCAGCTTCAGCTTTTGTTGGGTAAGTTGCTTCACCAGTTGACGATTCTGAAAGCTGTTTAATTAAATCTTGCTTTGTGAACATTAAAAATTCCTTAGTAAACGGTCACGAGGTTCTCAGGCAACTCTACGGGGATTTACAATCCAACCAGTCTTTTCTCAATAAAACTTGAAAATTTATGAACTTAGAGCAACAATCCCATTATCCGGACTTCGAATCCATAGGTGCATTATGTTCCCCTGAATTACTGCCTTCGCTTAAAAAGATTGTTGTCGACGCAAATAAAAAGCTGAATTTCAATACTTTAGACCATCTGTGGCAAGCCTATGCTCAGACTGACTTTTTGTCTAATGCTGGCTCCTCCTTGTCTATTCAAGAAAGTAAAGTACAAATTTGTGGCAGAGAAAAGTGCTCTGTAGAGGAGCTCAACGCTCTGGAGCAGGCTTTGCAAAGCCTGAAACCATGGCGAAAAGGCCCTTTTTCCTTTCATGGCATTGATTTGGACGCAGAATGGGATTCGGCCTTAAAATGGCAAAGGCTTAAAGCTTATCTTGGCCCATTATGGGGTAAGAAGGTTTTAGATGTGGGCTGCAATAATGGCTATTATTTGCTCAAAATGTGCGATGGAGACCCGGATTATGCCCTGGGCATTGACCCCACAGCACGTTTTTATTTGCAGTGGAAACTTCTAACACGAGGATTGCATCTGCCCATGGCCGATTTTCAACTCTTAGGCATTGAACACCTCAACCATTTCCCAAAGGTCTTCGATACCGTGCTATGCTTGGGGATACTTTATCATCACCCAGACCCTATTGGGCAGCTTAAACTACTCCATCAAGCGATGAATAAAAGTGGTCGCTTAATTATAGAAGTTATGGGGATTGACAGTGAAGATGAAATCTGCCTCTTTCCTCAAAAGAGATATGCTAAGGCTCCAGGGGTTTGGTTTTTGCCTTCTGCCCGCTGTCTTGAAAACTGGCTTCAGCGAGCTGGATTTACAGAGATAGAGCATATTCATTCCGGTAAGACCAGGGTGGATGAACAGCGTAATACGAAATATTGCCCTCGACCTTTTGAAACACTGACTGACTTTTTGGACCCTGAAGATGAGGAAAAGACTGTGGAAGGTTACCCTGCGCCTTATCGTCATATGTATGTAGCTTGGAAGAAAAATGACTGATGCAAATTTAGAACATGCACATATCAAGTGGCTCGATGACGGCTTTCCCGAATCGACAGCCTATGGTGATCAATACTTTTGCGGCAGAGGTTTGGAAGAAAGCCAATACGTTTTTTTGCAGCAAAGTTCCCTTGCTGAGCGCTTTCAGACGCAAGAACGAGTTGTCGTTGCGGAGACCGGCTTTGGAACGGGCCTCAACTTTTTGGCGAGCTGGAAGTTATTGGCTGAACAGAATTTTGCCAGTGAGCTTCATTATTATTCTGTCGAAAAGTTTCCTTTAAGTTCCGGTGACTTAGAGAAGGCTTTGGCTCTTTGGCCTGAGTTGGAAGACTATGGTAAAGAGTTGTGGCAGAAACTTCCCGCCTTAGAGCCAGGCAGGCATGATATCAGTCTTGCTAATAATAAAGTTCACTTAACTCTACTCTATGGTGATATAATGGAGGTTTTGCCAGAAGTTGAGTTAAGCGCAGATATTTGGTATCTAGATGGCTTTGCTCCAAAATTGAATCCTGAAATGTGGCGCAGTGAAGTCTTTGAGCAGATGGCAGCTAAAAGCAAG
>JADGBV010000579.1 GCA_015231345.1 Planctomycetota bacterium | reverse complement strand
AAAAGCCTAACATTCTGTTTATTATCGCAGATGATCTCAATGATTCCGTTGAGGGTTTTGGCGGGCACCCTCAAGCCATTACCCCCAATATCGACAGACTTGCCTCACGGGGCGTCACCTTTATCAATGCAGCCTGCAATGCCCCACTCTGCGCCCCTTCACGCCCCAGCATGCTTACCGGCCTGTACCCGCACACGACGGGATTCTTTGGCAATCCAAAAGAATCAATAGGGGGCAAACATGCCTGGGATCATGATGTATTTAAGAAAGCGAAAACATGGGTTCAGTACTTTAAAGAGAATGGTTATGATGTCCATGGTGCGGGAAAAATCGACCACAACTATTCAGAAAAATGGAGTGACTGGTCTGAATCCGGAAAAATTGTATACGGCCCAAAACCTGGATGGGGCCCCTTCCCCTACAAAGGGAGCAACTTGAAACCAGGGAGTACAGACATGAACTTCCATTTGGCAGCTCCTCATTCCTCTATGCCGGACATTTATCACCTTAGCTTTTTTGTGCCATTATCTGATATCCCAAGAACTCCCCCCAACCCCAAAATAGGCTTCGAAGGGTATACTGGCTGGTATATGCACAACGAACCATTTCGCTATCATTCTGAATCCGATCGCGATATGATGCCTGATGAGCTCTTGGCAGAATATGCTGAAGAGTTTTTTGAAGATCGAGTCAAAACTAAGAGCAAGAAACCCTTCTTTCTCAATATCGGTATTAACAGGCCACACGCCCCCTTAGTAGCACCAAAGAAATATTTTGACATGTTTCCTCTCGACTCAATTCAGCTTGCGCCCGTAAAAGAAGATGACCTAGATGATTGCGCCCCATTTCTCTACAAGGATTTTATTAAGAATCGCGTTTCAATGTGTGGTGGGCATGAGAAATACTCAAAAAAGGCTCGCAAGGGTTATATGAAAAAGTGGACCCAAGCATATCTGGCCTGTGTTAGCTTTGCAGACGATATGATAGGCCGAGTATTGAATGCTCTTGAGAAAAGTCCCTATGCAGAGAATACCCTGGTGATATTCACCTCGGACCATGGCTATCATATGGGAGAGAAACTCTACAATTTCAAAAATTCAGCATGGGAAGAATCTGCGCGAGTTCCTTTTGTTGTTGCCGGACCCGGTGTAACACCGGGAAAAAAATGCTCCACACCGATTTCATTGGTCGACATCTATCCGACAATTATCGACTATGCCGGACTTCCCGAACAACCTCACCCCCACCTACCGCTTGATGGAAGCAGCATTCGCCCTTTACTCAAGGAGCCTACTAAAGGAGCATGGCAAGGCCCCCCCGTTAGCATAACATCACTCTCGAGCCGAAATCTCAGCACGTGGGGAGACAATGCAATCATACCCGAAGCTGTCGGGAAAGCAGATGCTCAGATCTATTCCATTCGCTCTGATCGTTTTCGTTATATTATTTGCCCTGATGGCAGCTCCGAACTTTACGATATGCTTAATGACCCCTACGCCTGGCATAACCTTAGCAATAGTCCAGAATGGCAAGCAGTAAAGGAAAATCTTCACAAAGAGGCAGAGAAGATGACAGGAGCTCGATTGGGGGAGTATTTCGAACCCAATTCATACCGAACTAGAAAGTAGCAAACATCAAATTTGAGGATGTAGCTATAAATTCTGGATAAATAATTTGAGGCTTAGCACGTACAGGTAAGAACTGTAGGTCATTATAAGCGTCATCATCACTTTGTGCCGAATCAAGGCGTACTAGTACACTTTTATCTGCATCAATAGTTTTCATATTATCGATACCAGAACAGTGACAGTCTTAAAAGTCGAGTAATTAGTTGGAGAGAACACAAGTGAACTTGCCCCTAATATTGCTGGCCCACCCCGTTTGACAGGCTGAGGCGACAACGTTTTTCAGAGATTACTGCATCAGGGCTGGCAGCAGACTTATAACCGCAATTACGTTCAAAAGCTCAACAAGGCTGAAATGGCGCAATTCTTTGCAGCCAGATTTCGTATATAGAAGTGGCAAGTTCACCTAAAACCTAGTATGATAAGTAATATCTTAATATACATTAGATTTTTAATATGTCAA
>JADGBV010000578.1 GCA_015231345.1 Planctomycetota bacterium | reverse complement strand
TCACCTGGCCAATATAAGACTTCTCCCTTAAATATGGGCTAATAGTAGGCCGACAACTAGGCTTATTACGCAATGACCTTTATCTTGTGATTAAAGCTCTTTTCGTAGAATCCCACCATGCCAAATCGCTTTGATCTTATCACTCAACTTGTGCCCGCGTCTTCGGCTGGCACCTGCTTTTTTCTTTTATTCCTCTACTTTATCTTTATTCGTAAAGTGAGAACTGGGCCTGGCCTAAGTTTTGCCATCTACTTATTAGTTCTTGGTATTTTTGTTTTCTTGAAACCCTTTCAACTTTTAAGCATCAACCCTGATTTGCAGCATTTTATCTGTAATATTCGCTACTTGGCTCTTATGCCTTTTGGCGGGCCCATGTTCTATTACACCATCAACCACCTCAATGGCTCCAAATCCGTTAGTCGAAAAAAATTAATCATACTCGGGTCTGTTTTTGCTTTAGTTTATCTTATTTTTAACGACCCTCAAAAAAACACTTCATCCTATGCGTTAACCGTCTCCATGTTTTATGGTTTAGTCTTCTTTGTCATTCCAGGAAGCTTAAGCCTGAAAAACTGGCTACTCACAAAAAAAGAAAGTCAGCAAGGATTACATTTTTCTTTGGGCGCCCTCTTATTTGGCTTAGCTCTCATGATTTCAGCAGGACTCAATACCTTCTGGGTTCTCTACTTTGTTGCTTTGCCCAGCGCCCTCTTTTGCGCATACGCTGTCTTTTTGGAACTTAAAGAAGTCCATAACCGTCTCGATCACATCATTCCTCTCTTCAAAGAGGAGCTGTTGCAAGATATCCAGATCCTCAATAAAGAGAGCGAAAAAATTGAGCAATACTTACACTTGGCTGGTATTGTTAAAAGCCCGGATATTTTTTGGGTCTTAAAACTCGATACTAAGGACAGCCAACAAGAAGAATCTTTTGAATTTTCACCAGAAATACGCACTCTTCTAGAAAAGGAATTTCAGCGACTTTTCCCTTCGGGGTATTTGCTTTTCTCCGTTGGGAACCAACGACTCGCATTATGCTTTTCAACTCTAGACCTAGAGGCTGATGAGAATGAGAGCCTTAATAAAGCTGAAGAAATCAGGTCCTATATTGAAAATCATTCTCAAAAAACACTTTCCATTGGCCTGGGCAATGTTTATCCCAAACTTCATTCCCTCAGGCAGTCTTATAAAGAGGCCATTAATGCCCAGGAGTATGCTTCACGTATTGGCTCAAATATTGTGGCTCACTGGGACGACATCGAAAACCCCAGCAAACAACAACGCTACCCAGCCCTGGAAAGAGATGAATTATTATTAGAAATCCGCCAGGGCCGTGCAGAAGAATGTAAGCTCATTGCCAGCAAATTCTCAGAGAAACTTTTAGCTTACTCCTTAGATGATTTAGGCACTTATAAACAGGCTGTTCAAGAAATATTAGCTTTTGCAGGGGATTCAGCCAAAAGCGCGGGTATGGAACATGATTACATCCATCAGCTTAACCGCACAGCCTATCAAGACTTAGAAGGCCTATGCAAACAAAGCGATATTCAAAAGTTTTTCTGTGAAACCATGGAAAAATTTAGCCAGGAAGTTTCAAGCTCTCCTAAAAAACGAGAAAATACTCTCATCAGTAAATCAATTCAATATGTCGAAGATCATATTCAAGAAAGTATTTCGGCGGATCAATTAGCTAGAGAACTCTATATTAGCCCCTCTCACTTTCGAAAACTTTTCCGTGAGTCCATGGACTGCGCCCCCTCACAATACATCGCACGCAAAAAAATGGAAAAAGCCCAAGAAATGCTTGGTGACACAGATAAAAATATCACCGAAGTGGCTATGTCATTGGGATACAATGACTCAAATTACTTCAGCACCGTTTTCAAAAAATGGGTCGGCCTATCGCCCAGAGAATACAAAAAAAGCCTAAACTCAACAACACAAAACTAAAAAGCTAGAAAGCATTTGTTGTTTTTATGCTGTTAATGTATAAAATCAACATATGCATAATAAACAGTGTTTTGGCCTTGTCCGTAACTTCGGCAGCAAGTTAAGCTGCGCCTTTCAGGCGTGAAGAAATTCTTGGCCTTCCGGGCA
>JADGBV010000577.1 GCA_015231345.1 Planctomycetota bacterium | reverse complement strand
GATGGCTAGGCCTTCTTTGATCATGGGGAGGAGGTCATAACTTTGATCTTTGATGCCAGGGTATTTGTTTCTTTGAAATCCTTCGCTGTCTGGTTTGATGGTGAAGGGGGATTTTTCAGAATCCTGATAGCAATACTTCCCTTCTACACTAAAGTCGCATGATCCAATATGGGTGCGCGAGACTGTGAAGGCTGCGCCGTCTTTTTTTGAGCTGAAGATAGCGTTCATGACTTCACGCCTTTTCTCTTTGCTTAGGTGGGCTAAAACAAAGGCTGATGATTCTGTGAATGAAGAGCCTATGCCCAACATTTCTTGTTTTCGTTGCTTGGGATTTATGGAGATGCGTATCTCCCCTGGCGTTGAACCGGAAAACTCAATGGGTGGCTTGAGAGCTTTGATGTCGCCATTAGAGGATGTGCAGATGAGTTTGTTGCTCTTTAAGATGCCTTGGTTTGGCGCTGCTATGGCAAAGCCAAGGATAAGCCATATTCCGCTAATAAGCGCGCTGACTTGGAGTTTATGTTTTCGATTTATCAATGTTTTCATACTCAATCCTTTGTAAATATAGACTAGTATATTTTTTTAATTTGAGAAGTCAATAGACGCCGGTCAAAGAATTTATATGATCAAAAGATCCTGATTACTGGACTTTGCCGCCTTTAGTCTTGTTGGCGGCAAAAGTGGCCAATAATTCATTGGCTCTATGTGCAGGTTGCCAGAACCATCCATTTGGGTCCCAGCATCTGGATTCAGAGAGTTGAGTGCTGAGAAAGTAGAAAGCTTTTTTAGCTTTAAGAACTTTGTTTTCTTTCAGGCAGGAGCTGCCTTGAATGAAGAGGCAGGTGCCAACATCATTGAGAGCCCAGTAAATAGAATAGTCTTCACCTTCTTTGAGATTGAGTTGGAAATTTTTTTGCATTGCCTTAGCTTCTGGCAAATATCGTTTAATACAGCGATTCGTGAAGGCGATAACGGCTTCGTGGTCTTCTTGTTCTAGAGCCAGCCATGCTACAGCTGTAAGGTGTGCTGAGCTACTATCGCCAAAATCATAGATGTCTTCTATGAGCTCAGAATTTTTCTCTGCTTGATTAGCAAGAAGAGGGGTGTATGAAAGTAAAAAAATGCTAATGAAAAACGTGATGCTAAGGAGAAAAGTGATGCCTTTCATTGGGGCGTTTGCATTTCGATGTTCTTGAGCATGATTTCGCCATTGAATACGCTCTGCACATGACCATCGACACAGAGTGTATTCGCATTGTCATTATGCCTGAATTCGATACAACCGCGCCAGTACTTCTTGCCGTCTTGGTGGGGAGGGTCGATGGGGCCCCAAAAACTCTCGGGAGTTGGAGGTCTAGGTGGAATGGTGCCATATTCGTGGCCATCGCCCTCATCGCTATCCCATTCTGGCCAGAGGCTGAAAGGGGTGTTTTCTTGGGTGTTCCAGCTATCTTGTGCCGTATCTATGATGGAGAATACAGTGTTTGGTTCTGCGACATCGTAAATATTGGTGAACTTCATGGGCTTAGAATTTGAAATATCCGCATTACGAGCCCAGAGGTCCTTGTGGTGGTTGACTTCATAAGCAAAAATATGCTCAAAAGGTCCATTTTCATCAGAACGCATACTGGCTGAGGGGCAGTTGTAAATGGGGTGTTCTTGGTAATTAGTGGTGTCTGAATTATTAAAAAGGTATTGGCCAAGGTAGTTTTTGCTGTACCACCTTCTTCTTGCTTCGAAGTCACTTCGGTCGCCAGTAAATGGTTCGTAATCTCCCCAATCACTGTCCCACCACCAAGGGGTTGTTGTGTCATTATAGGTGAGAACCGAATTGGGGAAAAAACCGCTATTGTCATTAAGGCAAAGTTCTGTTGCCACGCCAAGCTGCTGCAGGTTTGTCTTGCAGGCAATGCTATTGGCTTGGCTGAAAAAATGCACTATCATCGGCTGAAGGAGCGATGAAAGAATAGCTAAAATACAGACGCATACGAGAAGCTCGGTAAGAGTGAAAAAACGATCTCGAATTTCCCGCATCATTTTATTGTGTGGAATAAAGAAATAAAATTATATACTAGTCTGATTAATTTCAAGAAATGACCTTAGA
>JADGBV010000576.1 GCA_015231345.1 Planctomycetota bacterium | reverse complement strand
CTGCAGAAACAAGGGTTTTAAGGACTGGCAATGAAAGAGCTGTGACACCCTTAAGTCCCTCCAGGAGCTCTGGAGAAAACTTTTTTAAACGCCATTCTGGTTCTAATATCATAATTATGTTGGAGTTTGAGTTTTTTGGTTATATTGGCTCTCTAGTTTATTCATCAAATGCGGGATGGCACAAAGTAGAAAGCGGGGCAGTCGCAGGAAAAGCTCCAAAAGAAAACGCAGTGACGATGTCGCTGGCTGGAGGCGTAGTCCAATTACTGGGGCCTTAGCCTTTGCCATCATCCTTTACTGCCTTTACGATATTTTCTCTGGAACCTCCAGTGATTCCCGTTATAAACTGGATTATGTCTGCAATGCATGCCAAATTTCCGTACGTCAGCCTCCCGTAAAAGGCTCTCCTAGCGAATGCCCTGAGTGTGGAAAAGTTGAACTTTATTCGGGCATGCATTGCGCTGGCTGCAATAAAGACACACCTCTTTTGGACCCCATCACAGATTTCACTTGCAGCTCTTGCTCCCACCATGAGGAAGGGCGTTTCTCTGTGACAAAAGCCCCACACCCTTGCCCGAAATGCTCCCAAGTAAGCTTTTTGCCCACTTATGAATGTTACTCTTGCAAGCATATTTTCCCTTTCGATCAAGAAAAATTTCGCGAAGAATACATGGAGGAAATGAAAGCCCAATATGCCGAAATGGGTGAAGACGAAGACATGCCCATTGAAGATATGATGGACGAGAGCATGCCCTTTGAAGAAACAGTTAAATGCCCAAAGTGCAAAGAGTTTGATGCATACTCATTTTCAACTGGGGATTCAAGCTGTGCCTTTTGCAACTCCTCTGATAACCTGCAATCCATCACACCTCTCGCTGTGATTAAATACGAAATTGGTCGCAAATTAAGCAAAAGTGAACAAAGAACCGTTGATGAGTGGAAGGCAGCTCAGTAAAGTCATTGAAGTTTACTTAGCGCTTGGATTTCTTTAAGCCCTAAGATTTAAGGCTTGGATGCTGGCTCAGGTTCTTCCTCGATGATCATCTTCAATAAATACACATCCGAGCGAATGCGTTTTATCACATTATGAACCTTGCTATTGTAGTTATCGGTATAGTAATCGAGAAACTGCTCATAACAAAAGATCGTATCATTAATCCACGATTCCTCGCCTGTTTTCATCGCCATCAATTTAGAAGCATTACCCGCATAAGAGTATTGATGAGCAGAATGTTTAGGGTTACTCTGTTTACACAAATTAGCTGCTTTCAAGTGGGATGTATACATCTTTTCAGCCCAATCAGTCTCACCTTCAGCAGAGAAAACTTTCTCAGCAATATCACCAGAAATACTATAAGCATTAATAGCATGTCGTTGATTTACGTCCAGGCAAAGTTCTGCAGACTGAAATAAGGATTGGTGCCATTTTTTGGCCCAGTCTATATCGTCAGTTGCTGTATAAAGGTCACGGGCTGCGTTACCAGCAATACGGTAAGAGTTATAGGAGTGAACAGGTTCAATCCCTTCACTGAACTCACCAGAAAGAATGTACGATTCATACCAAAGCACGCCCCACACTGTCTCGCCACTTTGCTCAAAAAGAGACATGGCCGCATTGCCAGCGAAAGAATAGGCATGTGCAGCATGTTTTTTATTATCGTCAATGCTAATTTCAGCTGAACGCAGGTAGTTATTATAACTAACGTAACCCCAGTTTAGATCCTTAGTGATATCGTACAATTTCATAGCAGATTTTCCTGCAATGGAATAACAATAAGCCGAATGAGTCACATCAGTTTCTTCAGCAAGAATAGCCGAAGCCAATTTAGTGTGATGCCACCTTTCAAGCCACATGGTGTCACCTGTTTCATCATACATAATTTTGGCTGTGCTACCAGCATAACCATAGGTATATGAAGCATAACGTTTATTGTGCTCTCTCAGTAAGCGAGCTGAAATCCGGTTAGAACGATAACAAGCCAAAGCCCATTTGAGGTCTCTTGTTTGCCTGTAGAGAACGTTAGCCGTCGCAGCAGCGTAACCATGGAGGTGAGAAGCCATGCTAAGCAAGTTCACATGATTTAAGTCACTTTGTGAGTACTCACGAATAAGTTCTACGCC
>JADGBV010000575.1 GCA_015231345.1 Planctomycetota bacterium | reverse complement strand
TACTAATATGTAGCTTATCTTTAGGCCTGTCAGCCGATATTTTTGTTTCAATAATCGTTGCCAAGTTTAAGACTTTAATTGCCATTTCATCATCGAGCTTCAGTATGACTGTATGAGGAAGCAGGCAGTCATACCTTTTATTATCGCCAATCCATGCAAGAATATCAATAGGCCCTGCGTCAGAATTTAGCAGCAAATGGCCTTTAGATGCCAAATGCTTAAGAGTTGGTTTTATCGTACGGTTTTTATGCTCTCTAAGAGATGAGTTCAATTCATCAAGTGCGACTTTCAATCTCTTTAAATTTTGAGATTCTTGAGAATGAACGATATCAAGGTCAAAAGTTGACAGCGGAGCTCCTTGAAGTACTGCGCCCACTCCACCTACAACAATAAAATCCACCTCGTTTTTCACTAGGGTCGAAAGCAGCTGGAAGAAATCAAACTGACTTATTGGCATTTCTTATTTTTGTAATTGAATTGATATGATTCTGCAAATACAAAAGCCTTTCAAGAGGCGATAGAGACAACATCCAACGGATCAAAGACAAGTCGACACCACTTTTCGAATAGTTAGAGTCACTATTTCTATTTGGAGAATCAGGAAAGGGGTTCGACATATCTTATCATTAATAGTTGAAAATTAGCAATAAGGTTGTGTTGTCAATGTTGAGAACTAAGGGCACTTGGTGTGTAGAAAAATCCTCAAGGATTCATATAAGGCTTAACAAAAGGCACTAAGCAATTTGCCGAAACAGCATGCCCTGCAACATTAAAATGTGGATCATGAGGAAAGTAATACGACGCACCACTATTATTTCTAATCACAGGCGTTAAATCCAAATAATCTATCTCTAATTCACTGCAATACTGCCCCAGCAACCGATTCGGGAGGTTCAAATCATAATCATCTTCCAGCAAAGATAAACTCTTCTTCATGGCCCCCCAAAGATCTTCGTCCACTTGATACTGAATTGGGATATAGAAGAGCTGCAACTGAACTCCACTCTCTTTGCAAAGTTTCTGCATACGCTCTAAAAGCCTTTTTTGCTCTTGCCATTGTTGTGTCACTTTTTCTGGAGCATCCACCAGAAACTTATTGCTATGGTTATAACTCCTATCATGGGCAGCAAGCAAGCCACTTTTTTGTAACCAACTCAGCAGCACCATATTACGCACAACATGATTATATGCTAAACGACAAAGGCGGCTGTGGCGCAAAACAAAGGCTTTCGTTCCCGACAAATAGCCTTTTTGTTTCGATGCCACCAAATGCCCTCCCTCAACCTTACGCACTTGCCCTATATCACTCAGGTCGTTAATATAAAAAGCCAGCATAGCTATATCAGCTTTTTCGCCGGCCAATAGGAGCTTTTTTAGCACTTCTAATTCTTGCTCCGTATTATAACCGTGACAACCCGTTTTAATGATCCGGACTTTTTGTTGAGGATTCTGATGAGGATCCTGATGGTTTAGCTGGGCTTCTAAAAGTGCGTAGAAGCTCTCTTCGAGCTCAACGCCATCGCCAAAAGCGAAGCTGTCACCAAGGCCGATAATTTTTTTCTGGCGAGGCTGAGGTTGAAGCAGAGGTGAAGTGGAAGTGTTGGCGGAATCATTTTTAAGGCCATCAGCATCTCCATCGACGCTAAAACGGGCGCTAGCATAATCTCGAAACCCATCCTCATTAATCTCAACTCTAATATCATAGTCACTCTGCTTGATTCTCCCTTTAAATCCTGGAGCGAATTTATAATACTGAGGCGACTGAGCTTCGACAAATAGCCCCTGAGGGTACTTGATGATATCTGGGAGAAATAACCTCACAGCCAACTCAAATACGCAGAAAAGAACAAAACAAGGCAAGGATATGGCTAAGAGGATAAAGAAGAGCTTCTTGAGTCTTGTTTTCATGTGGGGCTTCTAGACGAATTTTCTGAAAATCAAGACTGAAGTTAATATGATTTAGAGCGAAAGCTCGAGTCATTTTTTTTAAGAAAAGAGCTATACTTTAGCGCATGGACAATAAAATTTATTTGCTAAAAGGTTATTTTTCACCGGTTATTCAATATGTTAAACAAACAATACCTACTATTCAGTATTGTCGCTTTATTCATGCTTCTTTTTGCCAA
>JADGBV010000574.1 GCA_015231345.1 Planctomycetota bacterium | reverse complement strand
CTGCTTAATTAGAGTCTAGCATCCTCATTTTTCGCTCCATTTACAGGAAAGAGAGTCAGCCCTCAAGCAGCACGAAGGAATAACATAAAAAAAGCCCAGTTCCTCTCTGGCCGCTTCTTGGTCACCATTACACTGATCAATTATCAGTTTGCAAATTAGCTTTTATTGCAGGCCTTAAGCCTGAACTACACACCTTCACATGGACCTCGAAAACACTGTAGAATATAACATACGAGACAGCCTGATCTCGACAAGTATGTTAATAGCTCTCTTTGTGGGAACCCTCTTTATTGCACATTATGTTTTTTTTGTGGAAAAACCTGAGCCTATGGTTCAGAAGGTCATACCTCGCACGACCTTATTAAAACACCCCTTTGCTGGAGTCTGCACCAACTGTCACGATATCAGTCACAGTCATCCTGTCGCTCTGAATAAGCACAATATGAATAACTTCACTTTAACGTTTTTTGAAAAACAGCTTTTAATAGCTGGGCAAGAGGTGGTTGTTCCCAATGCAGATATTCTTGCGCGCGCTCCTGCTCTCACACGCGAAGACATTCTTCCCCACAAATTTATGGGAGTCTGCTCTAATTGCCACTCCACTTTCAAATTCCCTGCAAGCAAAGCTTATATACGAAAAAGCATGATTACCGCACGCAAACCGCTCGATCCAATGGCTGTAAACTCAGACCTCATTGCAAGAGGGCTATCAAATGTTCAAACCCCAATGCAGAAATTCTTCCGCGTCCTCTTTGGTGGCCTTGCCGTCATTATGATGGCCCTGAATAGCATATTTGTTATCATCCGCTTATTACTACGCCGTAATCCTGAAAAATACTCAGCGATGTTTGATTCAAAAACAGGCTTCCAATTGCACATTTACTCTGCGGTAGCCCTACTTATCTCATTTGCTTTACACATAGCCTTCTCAGTCGAAGGGAATAATTTCCTACATATTACAATCATCCTTCTGCCCTGGCTTTTTGCCATAGGGTGCATACTCAAGTACCGTATGGGCAAGGGGTTATCTATCAATATCCGCTTAGCGCACTCGCAACAAATCCTCTACTGTGTCTTGCTGATTTTACTCGTTATTGGTCATTGGGATAAATTTTAGTGAGCGAAAACGAAGAAAACGAAACGCCTAAGCCTGATGGCACAAAAGGCAGCGAAAATGAAAACGCTGAGAACGTGGAGCAGCCCCAAGCAGCAGAGGAGAATCCCGAAAACCCTGCCGCAAATGAGAAAAACGAAGGCACTGCAGCACCAGAAAGTAAGAGTGCATCAGAGCCCCCTTCTGTAGAGAAAGGCAACACTGCAGAAGCCCTAGAAGAAGAGAGCCAAGCGACTGAAGAAAAAGGCAACGCTGCAGAAGCCCAGCAAGCAGAAACTCAAGCTGCCGAAGAGAAAGGCAACGATACAGAAGCCCAGCAAGCAGAGACTCAAGGCACTGAAGAGAAAGGCAGCAAAGCAAAGGCCACTGCACCAAAAAAGAAAAGTAGCGCAAGCAAAAAAAAGCCCACCGCGAATTCCAACGATAGCCCCAACTTAGGAGTCGGAGTCAAAGACTTCTCCAATGCAGCCCCCATGGTGCTCATTGCGCTTCTCGTTGTGGTCGTGATTTCTTTTTTCTTCCAACTTTCTGCCTATTTATTTTCAGGCCCCTCAACCCTTAACAGACGAATCATTGACCGTAACGCACTACTTCCCCACCCTTATGCGGGAACGTGCCTTAACTGCCATGGCATTACTGACACTCCACCGGTCAATATGAATGCCGGAAATATGGATAAGTTCCGCCTTACCAAAACCGAACGAAACCTTCTTTTAGCTGGGCAAAGCGTTGAAGTTCCTTCTTTTTGGAATCGCCTTCCCTATGCTCCCATTACTCGTGAGGCGAAATTAGTCCACAAATACACAGGGGTCTGCTCCAACTGCCATCTCATCTATAAGTCCCCTCCTTCAGCTAAATTCATGGCGGATGCGCGACAAAAAACTCGTATCGAATTCGAAGGAAGAATGATCCTTCAGAATAAAAAAGCCATCGCTCGGGGAATGACCAAGCAGGACCCCTTCCTTGTAACATGGGGAAACTTCTGGGGCTTTGTCGCTCTGCTCTTTTTTATCATTTCTACAGTCTAC
>JADGBV010000573.1 GCA_015231345.1 Planctomycetota bacterium | reverse complement strand
AATGGTACATCAAATATTCTTTTGAAGCGGTCAATCTTATGGAAATCAATTCCAACCCTTCGTAAGGCATGAGCTAAGGGGATAAAAGCTCTTTTGGCATAACGGTGGTAGTGGGGACTTAGTTCCGCTGTAAAGCCATCTTGATTGATGTAGTCATGCTTAAATAAATGGGGAGCTAAGCCACATCGTTCGGTATTCAGTCCCAAGTCAACCAGTTCGCTGTCTCCCATTAATACGCCAATCACAATGGCTCCTGTGGAATGCCAAACCCACCAATTTCCTCCCGATGGATGAAGGCGCATTAAACGCCTGAGATAAGCTTGAAGGGGTTGCCAAATGTTTTTTTCCATCATTCTCTGTTCTTCTTCGCATAAATAATCAGAGCCAGCTAAGGTGTCGTAGCTAAAAGCCAAGCTGCTGAAGGTAGAGCATTCATTGATGGACTGTGCAAAAGCAAAACCCCCTGTTGGAGCATGATTTCCCATGGGTTCAACTCGAGGTTGAAATCTCATGCTTTTATCGTGTAGGCGATAGTTTGGGTATTTCCTTGCTAGATCCATAAAAACAGCTTTTATGGTTTCAATGTACTTTTTCTCTTTCGTTAAAACCCAAGCTGCCGATAGCTTCTCCATCTGATCGGCAGTGCGATACATGGAGGTGACATTCCAAGCGTTATCGTATTTTTTTCCCGTGAGGTATTCCCCCGTGCTAGGATCTAGATGATGGTGAGGGCTTTTGGCATTGAACTCTAATAGTGCACCCGTTTTTGGAGAAACATAATGGTGATTCCAGCCACCTTCAGAGTTGGGGAAGAACAAGGGGTCTGAGGCGATGGCGTCTGCCTCATCTTGCAATTTTTTCAGGGCTCGTTGAGCCCATGGCTGAGTTTTGATTTTGTGCTGAGCTAATGCTAATTCTGACTTGGATATCAATAAGAAGGGCCTAGCTGGCCGATTAAATTTTACTTGGATATTGTCTGGGGCTGATTCTGAGTATAGCAGTGAAGAGCCCAATATGATTAGGGTCGAGGTCCAATATCCACTTCTTACCCTTCGTTTGCCATTTGACGATTTAAAGCCCTTCAATATTTGTCGGGCCGATTGGGTTAGGGCTAATAAAGTTAGTTGCATAAATATTCTCTGTAAGTGAAAGACAATGCTCCCTAGGAGCATTGTCATATTTAGGCGATATCTATTTACTGATCGATATGGCCGTACTTTTTAAGAAGTCTATAATAATACTCAGACTTGTTGTAACCTTTTGGGATAGATTTAAGTCCATTATCTCCAGTGCCATATAGTCTTGAGTTGATATTTAAATCCTTTGCCATGCTATGGACAGTTCGAGAGATCCCGATGGGGTGCAGCCAATCATCTGTGTATTTATTATGGATAAATATTGTAGACGGTTGCGGTGGAGTCTTATTGTAATTGTCGGCAAAGTCATCAAAGCCCGTTGGTATATTGAATGCTGCGCAACTATGAATTCCATGATCTGCAAAATAGGCCAATCTCAAAGCTATAACGGCTCCAGCGGAGGATCCGCTAACAAAAATCTGACTAGGGTTTATGCCAAAGTAACTCGAGTAAGTCTTCAGGTAATCTATAGCATCGTCGGTGTAGGGATAGATATCATCTGTAGAGTTTACCTTATCTTCTTTGTCACTGCTCCAAAATGATTTGGTTAGTGGATATCCGCAGGTTGCGACGGCAATACCTTTGCTTCGCAAATAGTCAATATCAAAATTACTTTTAACCGTGCTTCTGCTGCCTTTGTAAAATCCACCTCCGTGAAAGAAAACAATCAATGGAGCATTTGCCGAAAATTCAGGCACCCATATGTCCAGTTTTGCGTACTTGTTGTCACCATTACCATCTCGATCTTTATCGTAAGAGACAGCTTCATAGTATCCTGGGTCATCGGCGTCAGCCGGAGGGTGAACATCCTCTGAATATAAATGACTACATATCAATAGTATAGATGAAATGTGAAAGAGATACATTCGTATATTTTTTACTGTTCTCATAATAAACCTCCTTATTATGAATGTTGAATTAAAATAATTATCACCGTATTTGATATCAAAATGCTTCAACTAGTCCATTTATAATATAATTAAGAAGCTTTACAAGTCAATAGGATA
>JADGBV010000572.1 GCA_015231345.1 Planctomycetota bacterium | reverse complement strand
CCCATTTATTACGAGTGTTCGGCCCATAATGATGCTCTCGGTGAATAAGGTCATGATCCTTACCTATTTCTTCCATTGAAGAAGGAAGCCGATTATCACGGTCTAAATAAAAAGTCATAATATCACAATCAATAAATTGCCAGCGTCCTTCAGCAAAGACTTGGCTCATCATATGGCCATGAGGGTAAGCGACTAAAGGTTCTGGCTTTTGAAACCCCGCTTCATAAAAAAGAGAAGATGCCACACTTCCTTTATCGTCACAATAGCCACCACCGTAACCAAGTAAAAATTGAATTGGATCATGGAGTTGCTCACCGTATTTGAATTCAAAAACAGGAAAATCGTTATGGCAATGCTTACGGAGAAAATCCCAAATGAGGTAGACCTTTTCCTGATCATTTTTGGCCCCTTTAATAATACGCTCAGTTAACTCTTTTCTTCCTAACCATGTCTTTAAACCGTTAATTTCTATACTAGGATTGACGAGTGGACTTGACGACTCATTGGTTATCCTCAGAGAAATATGAGGCTGCCAAAGAGTATTTTTGGTATAAGAGGTCTGCACTTGCAGGTGCTCTAAGTCAACCTGCCCAGCCATTTTTATTTCATAGTCATGAAGTGATTGCTGAGTCACCTCTTCATGACTTTTTATACGATGCTTAAGTTCTTTTATCTGCCATGATGGCGGGGTAGATCCAAACAAGCCACCCAATGGGAGCATAAAAAGATATATAATAAAACACTTAATGAAGTGTTGCTGCTTAAATTCTTTTTTCATTCAACCAATTTAGGCAGAGAAAAAAGGGGTCAATGAATCTAGCTTTCTTTCTTTTCTGCCGATTTCTTTTTTCCTTTCTTTGCCATGAGAACTTTATATTCATCAAAACTCAAAAGCTTATTTTTGTCGGCATCTCCTTTTTGATACTTTTTCGTCATGGCTTCTTTTTTATCTTCCTTTTTTGCCATGAGTTTTAAGAACTCTTCCAATGTCAGGTTTTCGTCCTTATTAGTATCCATTTTCACGAATTTTTTCTTAAGAGGGTCTCCTTTTCCCTGTTTGCCTTTCTTTGACTTATCAGCGCTTTTATCTTTCTTGGCTTTGCTTGACTTATCAGCACTTTTGTCTTTTTTAGCACTAAAACCTACTTGTTCTACTATCATCATAGAGAACAATAAAAAGAAAATCATATTAAAAATACGCATGCACACCCCTCTTACCTGTGAATAAGTAAAATAACCAGTAATACGATTTTTCAAGTTATTTGGCTATTTTAAGAATCTTTGAAACGTCCTTTTAACAATGAAAATGAGTCATATACTCACTGTTAACTAAAGAAAGGATCTTTTTATGAAAAACCGCTTTGTCTTATACACTTTTCTAGTAATTCTCTCAAGTAGCCCTCTTTTTGCAGCCAAAGCCCATATCAATGTTCGGCTAGCAAGTTTTGAGAAAGCTGTGAAATTTTCCGAAAATATAGCTAATGCCATTATGCCACAGATGGGACCTGCAATCGTACAGGGTTCTTTAAGCCAAGCATTAGGCACAACTCCAGGAAACCTTGATATAAAAGGGCTACTTAAAGATAAAGCGATCTATTTACGCTCGAATCTGCCTTTAATCCCAGGACTAAAACCAGCTTGGGCTTTATATATTCCAGTGAGTGATTTCGATCAATTTGTTTCTACATTACCAGCAACATCTCCACTTAAAGCTCCCCATCTAAAAATGGTTAAATTCAAAGAACTAGCTCTAGTGTACATGAAAGGCAACGGAGATGAGGGCGTTTTCAAAAGCTGGGCAAAAGACACAACTGATAGGGATGGAGTGCTTAATATTCAAATCGATGGCCAATTTTTATCTCAAGCCATCGATGCTTACACCCCCATGCTACAGATGATGGCAGGTATGATGAATCAAGGCCAAGGCATGAATCCTATGCACGCATATCTTTCCATGTTGCAGTCTATTAAAGGGCAATTAGACGATATTCAAATTTTTCTTGATAGCAGTAACAATGCCATTAGCTTAAACAAAAAAGTATCTCCGACTGCAGGCACGACATGGGCTAAGGTGCTTGAGGGTAAAAAAGAAAAAATCAGTCATGTAAAAGGCCTGAAAACAGGAAATGAATTTTGTGAAATG
>JADGBV010000571.1 GCA_015231345.1 Planctomycetota bacterium | reverse complement strand
TTACTTACTCAATAAAGAATAGATATGTCTTCATTATATAGTGGAATCCTTACGGTATTAGCTTTTGGTGCTATTATTTTCATCCATGAGCTCGGCCATTACTTAGCTGCTCGTAGGGTCGGTATTAGGGTGGAGAAGTTTTATCTCGGTTTTGATTTCTGGGGTATGAAGCTTTTGAAGTTTCATTATAACAATACGGAGTATGGCATTGGTATTTTTCCCTTTGGAGGTTACGTAAAAATGGCCGGTCAAGAGGATATGGGTAAGGCTGTCGTGAGCGGAAAGGATGATGAATTTCCTGCAAAAAGCGTTTGGCAAAGAATTCAGGTTTTATTTGCGGGAGTCTTTTTTAATTTTCTAAGTGCTTTTGTTTTTTCACTATTAGCCGTTTGGTGTGGCTATGAGTTAACGACCTCTGAAGTTGGTGATATTGCTCCAGGAAATGCCGCTTGGAAGAGTGAGCTTAAAGTGGGTGATACCATTGTTAAGTATAATGGCTATCCCATCGATTCTTTTTCAGCTCTTAGAACAGAAGTCGCTTTATCTCATGTGGGTGAAGAAAATGAAGTTGAAGTCTTGCGAGAAGGCAAAAGGCTAAGTCTAAGTATTGTTCCTGAACTTGGCTCTCATGGTATGGCTTCAATTGGTGTGTACCCATCAAGTACTTTGAAGTTACGACATGTGTCACCTAATTCTCCAGCCATGAAAGCTGGTTTTAAGCCTGGCGATACAATATTAACAATTGATGGGCAAAGTATTTCAAAATGGAAAGAGATTTCTCCTCTAGTGAATAAAGCTGGTAAGGAAGAGCGCCAAATGGTTGTGAAAATCAAGAGGGCTGAAGAGGAAATGACTTTGAAAGCTCAACCTCAACTCAGGAAGAAAGGATTTTTGGGTTTATCCCCTCGCTTGCCACTCGCTATCGAAGATGTGCAGCCTAGGAGTGCAGCTGAGAAAGTAGGCATAACTAAGGGTATGAAATTTTTAAGTATTAATGGCGTTGACGCTCAAGACGCTTTTTGGAAGATTCCTAAAGATGCCCATGGCTTAGCGCTAACACTTCTTGATGATGAGAAAGAAGTGGAATTTCAATACCCAGGCCGCCTGGATGATTTGGAATACGAACTGCTCTTAAACTCATCTCCGGAAACTATTATCGTACAAAGTGTTCAAAATGGCCATGGAGCGGAAAAAATGGGCTTGCAATCAGGAGATGAAATTCTAAGTTTACAAGTTGACGGTGAGAAAATGGTAGAAAAGCCTCAATGGGCAGAGCTATTGGCTTTTGTGAGTCATGGCATGGGTAAAGGTATTCAGATGAAAGTTAAGAGGGGAAGTTTAGACTTGTCTTTAACTGGAACCATAGGGCAGGTGAATCCAGAAGGGTTCAATAGCTTTTCGTTGGGAGTTGTGCCCATGATTAAAAATCATGAAAACCCCACCTTGTCTTCTGTTATGCTTTGGCCTGTCTCCATGCTTAGACTGACCCTTAAAAGTTTTGTGAGTTTGGTGCGCGGAAAGGTGTCTTCGAATAATTTGGCTGGTCCACTGGGAATTATTTCAACAACCTATGAGGTTGCCAGTTCTGGTTTGCCTTACTTATTTTACTTGATGGCTTTTATTAGTATCAATTTAGCTGTTCTTAACTTACTGCCCATTCCTGCATTGGATGGCGGGCATCTGATGTTTTGCTTGATAGAGCTCATTAAAGGTGGACCGGTGAATGAAAATATAATGTATAAAATGCAAGTGGCCGGCATGCTTTTTCTGCTTGGTTTAATCCTCTTTGCTACTTTCAATGACTTGAATAATTTTATTCTCTGATTAAATTAAAATCCCGCTTCAGGAGTCTCAAAAATGAAAAATATTGCTGATTTTAAAATACAGTTATCTCTCTTAGGGATGAAACCTAGAGCAGATATAAGCCTGGAAGAGATTTTTGAGAAATATCAAAAACTGAACGAAGCAGAGCATAGTTCCTTATGGGAATTCTTAGAGCCTGAAAAGACCACTTTGGAGTGGCCTGAAAGGGAGTATTTGCCAGAAAAGTCATTACAAAAAAGAGCTTTGAGTTTGGGCGAAGAAGTGATTGAAGAATTGGCATCAGCCTACCCAACCACTCTTGACTTCCAACCTAGCGATTCATTTAATCATTTGATTCAGCA
>JADGBV010000570.1 GCA_015231345.1 Planctomycetota bacterium | reverse complement strand
CACTCGGGTAACCTTCATGTTATTATAGATGAATTAGAAAAAACAGGATTTATAAAGCGCGACTTTACCTGGAACATCAAGACGGGGAAGGAATCAAGCTTAAGCTCTTTAAGGCTTAAGGATAACTACACTCGTTTTTATCTAAAGATCATTGAGAAAAATATCCCCAAGATAAAGAATCAAAGCATAAGTGAACTTCCACGGATAGAACCATTTTTAGGTTTACAGTTTGAAAATCTCGTATTAAACAACAGAGCATTTATCTGGAAGAAACTCAAGATAAAGCCTGATTGTATTGTTATGGATAATCCTTTTTTTCAGAGGAAAACCGAACGTAACCAGGGGTGCCAAGTGGACTATCTCATTCAAATAAAGCAAAATACTCTTTATTTATGTGAGATAAAATTTTCACATAAAGAGGTTCCCAAAACGATTATTAACGAGGTGAAAGAAAAAATGAAAAGAATATCACTTTCAAAGCAGTATTCTTTGAGGCCCGTTTTAATTCATATTAATGGAGTTGAGGGTAGTGTTGAAGATACTGAATTTTTTGATTCGATCATTGATTTTAGCGAAGCGCTTTTGCCTATCTGAGTTATCAATGATTATTCTGAGAATAAATGCTTGGATCTATTTTTCCCCTCATATGATATTTGCTCTTCAAACTAAGTTTATAAAACAACAATTATGAATCAAGACTTAATCCTTAAAATACAGGAATGGCTTATACAGAAAGGTGCGGATTTTGCCATTGACTTATTGGTCTTCTTCCTCATTCTTCTAATCGGCAAATTTGTTATCTCTGGGATCTGTTCTGTTACCCGGAAAATGCTAGAGAATTCAAAGCGTGTGAGTGAAATACTTTGCACTTTTACCGTCAATATAGTCAATAAAATCTTATGGATTGTTCTGATTATGCTCGCCCTTCCTCGTTTGGGTGTTGATATTGGCCCACTTATCGCTGGCCTTGGAGTCGGTGGTTTTATTATTGGTTTTGCTTTTCAGGAAACACTGGGTAACCTCGCTTCAGGCCTTATGTTGCTACTCAACCAACCATTTAATAAGGGTGACTATGTTGAGGCGGGTGGTGTCGCTGGAGTGGTGCAGGACTTAAATATAATGGCGACGACTTTGACATCACCAGATAATAAGAAAATTGTCGTTCCGAATAAAGCTATCTGGGGATCAAGCATAACCAATTATTCTGCCCTTGAAACCCGCCGAGTTGATTTGGGAATGGGGATTTCATACTCAGCTGATATCAATCAGGCGAAACAAGTGGCTCTTGATGTTATTGCGAAAGAAGAGCTTATTCTCGAAGACCCTGCTCCTATGGTAGAAGTTGTTGAAATGGCAGACTCTTCAGTGAATTTTGTGGTTCGTCCTTGGTGTAAAACCGCAGACTACTGGACTGTATATTTTAATATAAATCATGCACTTAAGGAGGCTTTGGACTCTGCAGGTATTGAAATTCCTTTTCCTCAAATGGATATTCACTACCCAAAAGAATAAAACACACTCTCTAAGCTAATTGCTCCAGCAACGCTTTAATAAAATTATCAATTTCAGCTTCCGTGTTGCTATGACTCACAGAGACTCTAATGGTCCCTGTAGGGAAAGTCTGTAGACTTTTATGAGCTAAGGGGCTGCAATGCAGCCCTACTCGTAGACAAATTTTATGCCGAGACCATAGTTGATGCCCAATTTCGCCCATATCAGTACCAGTCACAGTAAATGAGACTGCCGTTCCTCCTAGGCGAGGAGAGGTGAGTTTGACTTCTGCTATTGTATCTAAGGCCTGGCAGAGATAGCTACGGATACTTTGTTGTTTTTGGCTACGCTCACATAGTGGGGTTTTGTTGAAGTCAGCCAGAGCAGCACCAAGTCCAGCAATGCCAGGTAGATTTGGTGAGCCTGCTTCCAAGTAATCTGGAAGGTGCTTGGGCATATCAAGGCTATCCGAAGAGCTGCCTGTACCGCCTTGTATAAGATCAAGTGGCTGGCTTTGCCCTGCAAGAAGCAGAATTCCAGTCCCCATAGGCCCACCTAAGCCTTTGTGTCCACTAGCACAAAGTATATCGCAATAATCTAAGGGGATTTCCTCGCAACCACAAGATTGGGCGGCGTCGAGAATCCATGGGATATTAGCTTTTTGGCACAGAGAACCTATGGCTTCAAT
>JADGBV010000056.1 GCA_015231345.1 Planctomycetota bacterium | reverse complement strand
TACCCAAATGATGATAGTTCAGGCACAGATCAACCACTCTACAATTACAGAGTCTGGCGAGTCAACGGCCTCAATACGACAAATTTTAATGGACAAGGAGTTCATGGTGATATCACCCTTGATCACCTTAAGGAGAATTATGCCGTTGGTGACTTAGGGCGTTTCAGGTCTGTTATTTGGGTTGCCGATGCTGATTATGAATTATCTAGCCAAGACTCCGTCTCGAAAAATCCTTTTAATGTTGCCAAATTCTCAAACTACGACTACTGGGTCTTTTCAATGAAAGACAAAATAGCACTGACAAGTTTCCTCGGTTCTGGTGGTCGCCTTTTTGCGGCAGGCCAAATGCTTGCTAATATATATAACCATACAATCCCAGTGGATTACTTTGACCAAGACTATCTTTTTTATCAAAAATACCTAGGCATTGAACCCACAATGGACCTTGAAGATTTCACTGACTTCTCCGTCAATAATGTCGGCAAAGCAAGACTGGAAGGTTTCTCAAATGATGACATATCAGACCCTATAACCGGTTTAGCATTAGATGGTGCTCTTTATGCTCATGAATCAAATCATATAGACAATGAATCATCTTACCTCAGTCAGCACAACACCTCATTCATTTTATCCGAAAGTAGTTCAGCCATTCCTTTTCTCACCTACCAAACTGAAGGGTCAGGCCCCACTGAGGATGATGGCAACTTGGGTGGCGAACTCACTTACTACGCCGGTGTTCGCTTATCTGATGGTGATGATAATTTCCCTTACGCCACCGTCACTTTAGGCTTTGATTTCGGATCGATCAATAGTGCTGGAGACAATTACGATTTCCCCATGGACCCCTCTGACACAAGTGTCAAAGGAAGAAATATCCTAATGCGCAACACCTTGGATTATTTGCGTAACCCAAAACGAACTGCAACGGAAGACCGCTTGCAAGTTATCTATTACGCCAAAGGAGCCGACCCTAATGACCCAGGTCAAACTATTGTTTTACCTCAAGAACCAACAGAGACAGGCAAACCAGTACAAATTCATGTAGAGCATGGCAAAATCATCGAATCTGGCGGCATGACCGCCAATACTGATTTCGAATTCGAGGCCAGAGGAGGCACCATTTATTCAGACAACATCTATACATGGGAGCTTCTCCAGCACGATACGGGCGAAACAGCTTACCTCGACTCTCCAGGAACTTATAAAGTTACAAAGGCTTCTTCCGAAAAAATCGTTTATCACAGTGGATCCAACTCCAAAGGTCAGGATATTTTACGTGTCACAGCTCCTGATGGTAGCAAGCAAACATTTGAAATTGAACTCGATATTACTGCACTCAATGCTTGGGTTGTTGTTGAGGGTGATGTTTTCGAAGACAGTGAAGGCTTCAAGGTTATGAGTGTTAGTAATAAAGGCACCGCTTCAGTTTCACTTCAGGCAACTGGTGGGGATGGGCTAAGTTATACTTGGCTACAAATCTCCGGCGCTAGCCATGAGAGTTTACATAACACCGATCAAAGACTCAGTGGCGATGGCACCATTTTTGGACAAACCTACTCCTTAGGAAGCGCTAGGGAGCTCTTTCTTGATGGCACGATTCAAACCAAACAGGACCTCTCTGTCACAGTGACCTCAGCGGGCAAGACAACATCCACAAGTTTTACCTTGCTGGCGCCCGTCAGGTTTTCACCTGGACAAGATCCTTATGCCGTTGTAGGTGGCGATGAAGCAGCCGTTTTCGCAGTTGAAGGTTATATTGGTGATGATTACGATTTCGACCTCACCGATACCAGTGCTGCCGATGGTACTGTTGACGTCGCAGACTCCGGTCATTCAGCCATCATCACAGCCACTGATGCAACCTCCACAGATCCCCACGACCCTGATAGCATGTATATCACAGTGGAATCATTAGACTCTGAAGCCACTTTGGAGATAGATGTTTATAATGAACCTTTCCTCTATTACAGAGTTAATAGTGGCAGCTGGATCAACCTCAGCGAGAAAGATGCTGTCGTTGGCCTTTCCGACAAGATCGAACTCAAACGTGAAGGAGGAATGCCTGACGCAATTTGGCAAGTCATCAGCACTGATTTAGCCGGCGAGGGAGACGAAGGCTACCTACTGACAGAAAAGGTCACTGCCACCAGATATGCAAAATTAAAAAGTATTGAGCGCACGTATGTAGATACGACAACCAATGATAGTACTGGTGCATTTACGGTAACACCAGGAGCACTTGGGGGTGATCTCACCCTGCAAATCTCATCTGGAGGAAGTTCCAAAACAAGCACAATGACTTTCTCTCCTTTTACATTGAGCACAGAAAATCTCACGCTCACTTCAACGCAAAACTACGATAGTTTCAGCATCTCTGGCAGCGCAGGAACCTACACGGCCACCTTTTCTCCAGCAGTTTTAGGAGTTGGCTTTTCCACAAGCACATCGGATGCGAGCGTAACGACCACAGCAACAATTTCTCCCGGAACAACTTATTATTTTCATGGAGGTGACGACGGTGCAATTAATGAACAGCGAACAGGAACCATTACGGTCACAGACGCCAACAATAATGCTCTGACGATGGCTGTAACAGTTCAAGACGATGAAATTGACGACGGTGGCGCAGACACGGATCCCCCAGATGATATAGGTGGAGATGATGATGACGATGGTGATGATGATGATAAAGGTGACCCCGGCGACACCGAAGAAGAAGGAGGAGTCGACGACCCGGAAGCTGTTGATGAAGATCCTCGTGAACCTATTTTAAATGGAGTTTCTACCGCTCCTCAAGATGGCGCTGGAGGCTGCTTACTTCATTAAGAACCCTGAATAATCATCAGAAAAAGCGGTAGAAGTAATCTTTTACCGCTTTACCTGATATTATTTTTTCAAGCCTTGAGCTACAGCTCAATCAAGCCAAACTAATCATCGCTCACTAGTCCCCAGAGCCCAAATTAGCACGATAAAACTAGAGCGACTCCAATTGACAAAATATTAACAAATATAGCTTGGTGCTGCTTTCTTTTGACACGCTAATAGCTCCGTGATTGAGAAATTTATTGATAAAATAGGCCAACCTTTCAGTAAAGGCCAAGCTTTAGAAAAATTCAAACCCGCTTGGTCGGCTGCAGAAACCTTTCTGCTCACTCCAAGTGAAGTGACCAGTTCTGGGCCCCACGTAAGGGACGCAGTTGACTTAAAAAGATACATGGTTATGGTCGTTCTGGCAATTCTCCCCTGTGCTTTTTTTGGTGTTTGGAATACGGGCTACCAAAGTCTTACAGCTGCGGGCATGGATGCTTCCTTTTTACCTTGTTTCATTCAAGGTTTGGCTCGTTTTCTGCCTCTATATCTAGTAACTTTAGCAGCAGGTGGCACCATCGAGGCCATTTTTGCCGTGGTGCGAAAACATGAAATCAACGAAGGTTTTCTTGTCACCTCACTTCTTTTCCCACTCACCTTACCTCCGACCCTACCACTTTGGATGGCAGCTGTTGGAATCATTTTCGGTGTGCTCATTGGCAAAGAAGTTTTTGGCGGCACAGGCATGAATATTTTCAACCCTGCTCTTACAGCTAGGTGTTTTCTCTTTTTCGCTTTTGCCAAATATATGTCAGGTGGCACAGAAGTTTGGGTAGCCCCTCCTTTAGAACTCACCGATAGTTTCCCTTTTTATGCAGAGATCACAGTTGATGGTTTAAGTGGCGCCACACCGCTTATGGCTGCTTACCTACCTGAAGTCAACGTGCTCGAGCAATACTCCACCATGGATATGTTTTTTGGTTTTATTCCCGGCTCAATCGGCGAAACCTCAGCTTTCCTCGCTTTCGTTGGCGCCATAATGCTTATCATTATGGGCATCGGCTCTTATAAAACCATGCTAGGTTGTGTTATTGGCGCCTTAGGCACATCAAGCTTATTTTATTTATTCCACCCCGAAGGTGCCTCAGAACTTGCGACCATGGCGCCATGCTATCACCTAATTATGGGCGGTTTTGCTTTTGGAGCCGTTTTCATGGCCACAGACCCTGCCAGCAGCCCTGCCACAGGGAAAGGCAAGTGGATCTACGGTATTCTCATTGGCGTGGTGGCCATTTTAGTGCGCACCATCAACCCCGCTTACCCCGAAGGCATGATGCTAGCCATTTTATTTTTAAATCTCTTTGCTCCCCTGATCGATCATTATGTTATGGAAGGTCAAATTAAAAGGAGGTTGGCCCGTGGTTGATGTCAACAGTAATGGCTATACCTTTGGTTTTGCATTTGTTGCCTGTGTACTCGCCAGTCTTCTCTTAGCAGGAGCCAATTTAAGCTTAAAGGACCTTCAAGATCGCAATGTCAAAACTGACAAGCTGCGCAGTGTCTTAGTAGCTGCTGGTTTTGGAACGAGCACCACACCAGCTCAAGAAGTGGAAGAGTGGTTCAAAGAAGACATTAAAGTGAAAGTTCTCGAAACGTCCACTGGTTTAGCTGCTAAAGATCTCTCTGCCGACGAGTACGATCCCAAAAAACACCCCAACTACACTTTAATTTACGAATGCATCAAAGCCGACCAAGAATGCTCCATCCTTCCCGTTGAAGGTAAAGGATTATGGGGCAAAATGCGCGGTTATGTTGCCGTCGGCAATGATAACAATTCCATTTTAGGCCTTTGCTTTTATGATCATATCGAAACCCCGGGTCTGGGAGCTGAAATCACAGAGCCTTGGTTTATGGAGAATTTCAAAGATAACAAAAAAATCCTTAAGGTAGAAGGGGATTATTCAGAAGCGAATTTCAAAGGTGTCACACTACTTAAAGGTGTTAAAGCGTCAGATAAACCCAAAGAACAACAAGCATATTACGTCGACGGCATCAGTGGAGCAACTCTCACTTGTAATGGCGTCACCGAAGTCATGACAACTTTCCTTTATGAAAATTATGGCAAGTACCTCTCGAATCGTCAAAGGGGGATCAAATGAGCTTTAGCAAAAGTAAAGAAGGCCAAGTCCTTAGCAAACCTCTTATTGGCGCCAACCCTATTATGGTGCAAACTCTAGGGGTCTGTAGCGCTCTTGCCGTTACGGTACAACTTAAACCGGCGATCGTCATGTCACTCTGCCTGACTGTCGTACTGACCATGTCCAATGTTATCATGGCATGCATTAGGAATTTTATCCCTGGAAAAATTCGTATCATTACTTATATGTTGGTCATCTCCACCTTAGTGGCATTAGCTGACCAAATACTCAAAGCTTATGTCTACGACATCAGCAAAACCCTAAGTGTTTTCGTTGGTCTGATTATCACCAACTGTATTGTTATGGGCCGAGCAGAAGCCTTTGCCATGACCAACACCCCAAAGATGGCCTTGCTTGATGGCCTAGGTAATGGCGCTGGATATTCCATCGTTCTATTAGCCGTCGCCTTCTTTCGAGAGCTTTTCGGTTCTGGAAAACTGCTTGGCACCAAAGTTGTCCCACAAGCCCTATACGATATGGGCTATGTCGACAACGGATTACTTATGTTAGCGCCTGGCGCTTTTTTCATCATCGGCATCCTTATTTGGGTTTCGAATTCTTTATACAAAGGTGAAAGATAGGGAGCCATTATGGATATTCTAAATCTCATCAGTATCGCCCTTACTTCCATATTCATTTCCAATATCTTATTGGCAAATTTCTTGGGCATGTGTTCCTTTTTGGAGTGCGCCAAAAACATTAAAACCGCCATGGGCTTAGGCCTAGCTGTGACTTTTGTTTTAACCATCACAGCTCCCCTAAACTGGATTATCTACAATGGTTTACTCAAAGAAGATGCCGCTTTATGGACACTCTTCGGTATGACAGGAATCAACCTTGAGTTTATCAAATTTCTAACTTTCATTTCTGTGATTGCTACTTTTGTGCAAATTGTGGAAATGATCATCGAAAAATTTTCTCCGGCTCTTTATTCAGCCTTGGGAATCTTTCTGCCACTCATCACAGTGAACTGCGCCATTTTAGGTGTGAGTCTCTTTTTCGTTGAAGAGGGGCATGACTTCATACAAACAACAGTTTTTGGTTTTAGCTCAGGCATCGGTTGGCTTATGGCCATCTTGGGTTTGGCTGCCATCAACCAAAAAATGAAGTACTCCAATGTGCCAGAAGGGCTTCGCGGCCTAGGCATTACTTTTATTGTCACAGGCCTTATGTCCATGGCCTTTATGTGTTTCGCCGGTATAAGCCTGTAAATTAATAGAATCAAGAGATCATTCATGGCTGCATTTATTCTTAGCATCGTCGTTTTTACAACAATCATTTTGCTACTGACGGCAGGAGTCGTTTACGCAGGAATGAAACTCACCAAACAGGGTGAGGTGAAGATTACCATCAATGACGACCCCGACAAAGCACTCGACACTAGCCCCTCAGGCACTCTTCTAAGTTCACTCTCCGAAAAAAGCATATTCATACCTTCGGCCTGTGGAGGTGGAGGAACTTGCGCCATGTGCAAAGTCACAGTGAGCGACGGTGGAGGTGAAGTGAATCCCGTTGAAGAAGGGCATTTAAGTCGAGCCGAGAAGAAATCGGGCGTGCGCTTAAGCTGCCAAGTGAAAGTCAGGGATGACATGAAAATTGAAGTTCCCGATGAACTATTCAATATCAAAAGTTATGATGTTACAGTAGTGAGCAACGAAAACGTTGCCACCTTTATTAAAGAAGTCGTCTTTCAGCTCGACGAAGGTGATAGCATGGACTTCAAAGCTGGTGGTTACATCCAAATCGAAGTTCCCTCTGGCGTATATCGTTTTAAGAATTTCGATGTTGAAGAACAATACAGAGGAGACTGGGATCACTTCAAACTTTGGGACCTGGAAACAAAAGTCGATGAGCCCATTATTCGAGCTTACTCCATGGCTTGCCACCCTGCTGAGAAAAATCTTATCAAGCTTAACATTCGTATAGCCACTCCTCCTCCGCGCACAACAGGCATTCAGCCTGGCCTTTGCTCCTCCTATATTTTCAACCTTAAAGCTGGCGACCGCGCTAAAATTAGTGGTCCTTACGGAGAGTTTTTCATCAACGAAACCGAACGTGAAATGGTTTATATTGGTGGTGGTGCAGGTATGGCCCCTATGCGAAGTCATATCTTTCACCTTTTTCACACCCTTAAAACCAAACGAAAAGTTTCATTTTGGTATGGCGCAAGAAGCAAAAGAGAAATGTTTTATGTTGATGACTACGATGATATCGCAGCTAATAACGATAATTTCTCATGGAACTGCGCCTTATCCGACCCTCAACCAGAAGATAAATGGGAAGGGTCCACAGGCTTTATCCACCAAGTTCTACTCGATGAATACCTGAGCAAACATGAAGACCCCACAGAAATAGAATACTACCTCTGTGGACCACCCATGATGATCGATGCCGTTGTAGCCACCCTGGATTCACTTGGCGTGGAACCAGAAATGATACGTTACGATAGCTTCTAAGCCGGACTTTCTTAATCATTCAGGTTTCAGTACAAGAAACCGGAACCTATTATGCTAGACGTGCACTCCCCTTTTGGCGCGCAACTATTCCTTGCCCCTATGGCAGGGGTAACAGATTTAGCCTATAGGCTTTTCATGAAAGAACTCGGGGCGGAAGTCCTTTGTTCAGAGCTTATTTCCGCCGAAGGTTACGTCCACGGTAGTCGCCGCACCAAAGAAATGATGGCCATCCACGAGGATGAAAAACCAGCTGGTGTCCAAATATTTGGCTCAAAAGCGGAAAGTATGTGCGCCATTGCCACTTACGCACAAGACAATGGCGCTTCTTTTGTAGACATTAACTGTGGTTGCCCTGTACCGAAAGTCACAAAAAGTGGCGCTGGCTCTGCCATGCTCAAAAAGCTAGATGATATGCAAATACTTCTAAGCGCCCTACGCCAAGCCCTCACCATCCCCCTGAGCATTAAAATACGCACAGGCTGGGACGAAGAGAGCAAGCAAGCCCATGAAATCGTAAAAATCGCTGCTGATTGCGGAGTCGATTGGGTCAGCATCCATGGCCGCACAAGAGAAATGGGCTATAGCGGCAAGTGCGACTGGGCATACTTAGAAGAAGTACGCAAACAAAGCCCCTTACCTATTATTGGCAATGGTGACTTATGGACCGCTAGTCAAGCAGTCAGCAAACTGAAAACTTTCCCTGCAGTGATGGTAGGTAGGCCCGTTCTCGCGAACCCACTCTACTTCCTCCAAGTCCAAGAGCAACTCGGCAATCAGACAATTCACACTCCCTCCCTAGCCGAATTATGCACACGCTATTACAACATCGTACAGGAGCATGTTCACCCAAAGGTCAGGCTCACAAAATGCAAAAAAATGTTCATTTGGTTTTCCACGGGTTACCAAGGTAAAGGCACCTTCCGCAAAAGCTTATATGAGCACAAAGGCAGCGAAGAAGAGGTTTTGCAACTCGCCTGCGAATACTTCGAAATAGCCAAGAAATCCAATAATCATAATTTTGAAAACTTTTTGGGTAATGGCCATGGCTGAGTGTAGAATTGTATCCTGGAATGTGAATGGCATCCGAGCCTGCCTTAAAAAAGGGTTCAAGACTTGGCTGCAAGAGAGCCAACCCGATATTATCTGCCTCCAAGAAAGCCGAGCTTTGCCCGAGCAACTCAGCGAAGAGGATCAAGATTTCCCTGGCTACCAGTGCACTTGGCACCCTGCCGAAAGAAAAGGCTACTCAGGGGTTATGACTCTATACAAAGAAGAGCCCCAAAGGATTAAAATAGGCTTAGGCAAGAAAGAGTTCGATATTGAAGGCCGCTGCCTTGAAACTGAATTTGCTGACTTTACCCTTTTTAATGTTTATGTGCCCAATGGCGGACGCGACCTAAGCCGAGTCGATTATAAATGCAAATTTTACGATACCTTACTCAAACGAGCCAAGAAGCTTATGAAAGAGGGACGTCATGTGCTTATTACAGGAGATTGGAATACCTGTCACCAGGAAATTGATTTAGCCAGACCTAAAGCCAATATCAAAAACACAGGCTTCCTCCCAGAAGAAAGGGCATGGATCGATAAATTCATCAAATCCGGTTTAGTCGATAGCTTCCGCCAGCAATACCCGGAACTCGGCGATGCCTATACTTGGTGGTCTCAAAGAGGTGGAGCGCGGCAAAAAAATGTTGGCTGGCGTTTAGATTATTTCTTAGCTAATGAAGCTAGCCAGCCTTATATTCAAGATAATATTATACATGCCCAAACCATGGGTTCAGACCACTGCCCCATAGAACTTGTATGGAAGAAATAACACATCAAATCCGTGTCATCAGCACAGGTGGCACCATCGATAAACTCTACGATCCCATTAGCGGAGAATTGGGCTTTGCTGAGTCCAGTATTCCCTCCCTGCTGCACTATGCCAATCCCCATAACAATGTGGCGGTCACGCAGCTACTAAGCCTTGATAGCTTGGATATGACCGATCAACACCGCAGTGATATTTTAGAAGCCTGCAAAAAGTCAGCAGAGAAGCATATTCTCATCACTCACGGAACTGACACCATGGTTGAGACCGCCTATGCACTTAAGGAATTGGAAGCAGAGAAGCATATCGTACTGGTAGGTGCCATGATTCCCGCTAGCATCAAAGAATCTGACGCCGCCTTTAATCTTGGTTATGCCCTATCAAGCCTTCAGCATTCCCAACCTGGCATCTTTATCTGCATGAATGGGCGAACTTTTTCTTATAGGGAAGTGATGAAGGATAAGTCAGAAGGCTGCTTTATTAGCACCTCATCTGGCTCTTAGCCCACTGCCATTCCATCCTCTTGCGCCCAATACACTTCATCAGCCTCATATACCTGACTCAAAACACACTCTCTTCACCTAACTCTTAGCCCCAACTATCGCATATGCCTACAGGACAACTCAACGAGCATTACCTCAACAGCAAACTACTGCGCCACAACCCTATGGGCAATCCTAGTAGGCGCAAAGTGCTCGTATACACTCCTCCGGGCTACAATAAAAAAGAAAACTACCCTTGTCTAATGTTCCTACCAGGCTTTGGCGGCGGCCCGGAAAAATGGCATGGCAAAGATTTCCCCGCTCATCGTTTGCTCGACCTGCTTATTTTAAGCGGCGAAATTCCGCCAGTGATTTTATGCACAGTGGATGGCATGAGCCGCTTAGGAGGAAGTCAGTATATAGATTCAGCCTTAAATGGCCCTTATATGAGTCATATCGTGAAAGAAATCGTGCCCTTCTTACAAAACAAGTACCCCATTCACTCCACCATCAACTTATGCGGACACTCTTCCGGAGGTTTTGGAGCCTTAAGCCTTGGCTCGCTATACCCTGAAATATTTCCGCGAGTAGCCTCTTTTGCAGGGGATATGTATTTTGAACTCACTCATAAGAATATGCTTTCGGGCTTTATTAACGATTACCGCAGTGGCAAACTAGGCCAGAATTTAAAAGAATTTCTCGCCTCAGAAAAGTTTCATTACGTCTTAGGCCTTGCGGCAGCGTACAGCCCTAACTTAAGAAAAGCATCATGGAAAATGGATTTCCCCATCGACTGGAATAACGCTGAAATCAATGATAAAGTCTGGCAAAAGTGGCTGGCTCTCGATCCCATTAATTGGATTCAAGCCAGGAAAGAAAAGCTCAAAAAACTTGATCTCATTTACCTAAGTTGTGGTGAGCAAGATCAATATGCCTTACACCTGGGAGCGGATTGTTTTGCAGCACGCTGCAAAAAAAATGGCATTAGCTGTGTTAACGAAAGTCACGAAGGCAATCACAGTTTATTAATTCAGCAATTGGAAAGAGGGTTTAAAATACTGCTGAAGTCTTAAGCTATTATATTATTAACAGGAGAGAAAAACGAAGACACCACCTATCACTTTGTTCACATAATTTGAATAGAGCTCATATTAATGACTCAGATGATTCTCTAGTTGACGCCTTGCTTTAGTAGCTGCCTTTTGGATCAACTGATTGTCAACAGAGGATAATTCTTTCAAAATTTCTAAGTCACTCTCTTCACCTATATGCCCAAGTGTATATATTGAAGCAATTTTGATATGCGTATCTTTTCCCTCGGAGGTAAACCGTCTCACTTCTGGTAAAGCTTCTGAATAACGAAGTGATCCAATCACTGAAATGGCAGTGACAAGATTTGTCCCATGGACATCATCAGAATTTATGATATCCTTTAGTTCATTTTTGAGTAGATCTAGGTCAAACTCTCCATGCGTTTGATTCAATGCCACTATATTAAGCAATGCTGTACCAGACACATCTGTCTTAATATCTTTGAGGCTATGATAAAAACATTCACGAAGTTCTGGTCGACAGGCTTCATTATCATGATAAGCACTACGCAGGTGCTGCATAATATAACCTCTAAGCTCACCATCATAATTCGGATCGCCCACAATATTCAATAGCTGACTTAAATATTCAGGTAATATCTGATTTTGTTTCTCAATTGCCCTCATCACCTCATCCATAATATGAAGGTCATAGCGGTCTTTAAGAGGCCCCTTTTTAAGGTACTCCACTAATGAAAGCTGTTCATTTTCAGATAAATTTATGCCTAATTGAGTGACACTTTTGAGTTTCTCTTTATATGTTGGCTCGTCTCCTTTATGATTCTTCCATAAGGCTGAGATTCGACTAGTCAGATCTCTTGGGTTATGAAATGGCAATTTTGTATCCTTGGCCGAATCACTTGGCAGATCAGAGTTATTAGCTAACGAAGTTTCATGATTAGGCAAATCCACTAACTGAGATCTTGATACCACATCATTTGCTACATTCTGCTGATGAACGACAGCTACATCAATACTTCCTTCTGTATTCCAGCAATTTAAATAAACTACTATGGAAAATATAAGAAAAAAGAAAAAAGAAAAATACTTCAAAATAAAAAACTTAATAAGCTCTACCTAAATAAGATCCATCCTGATATATCTCAACATGATGGCAGCCAGCTGTCTTTCTTGCTTCAGGGCTTTTAATGAAAATGAGCTCTTTTTCGTTGATGGAAGAGAAGTCATCTTGTGTTAGATAAACATCTGTGGATCCATCATCAAAAGTAACACCTGCAAGATAAATCCATACCTTAATACGAATATCACTCTGCATGGTGAGTGATACAGCCTTTAGGTTCATGATAGAAGTACCATCTGCCAACGTATCTGTAATGATGAAGGACGTGATGCCTGCACCATAAAATCTGATTCCTTGCAATTTCATTCTATCAATAATGGGTCCATTTTTTCCTATACGCGCCAAAACATATCTTTCTTTGACTGAATCCAATGAAAATGCAGTTGTACCATTAGGTAAAACATACCATGAACTCAGACGTTCATCAGCATCAACACTAACCTCATCAGGAATATTGCTTAAGAAACTTATTTTCCGTTCATTCCCAACAAGACCAGAAATAGTTGTATCTGGCAGATCAACCTCCACAACATCAACAATCATAGTATGATTTGACGTTTCGCCTTTGTTATTTTTGTAGAGAGAAGTTACTTCATACTCACCAGCTTTATCAAAGAGGTACGGCAAAGCTTTATTCTCTCCAAGCACGTATTCTTTATTATCAATCATTATATTTCCTGGAGCAGTACTATTCTCAGGGTTTGGATCCAATAACAATGAATCGCCTTTTCTAATTTTTATAATCTCTAATTCGTTAGGAATATAAGTTCTCTCCCACGATATTTTTCTATTCAGGACCTTAGCTTGATTCTGAAATGAAATTGTAAAATCTACTTCAGATTGATGATCTAAAGTTAAATTAGCATACCACTGTTGATTGTTAGACTTCAACACCTCAGCCCCAGTGCTGATACTCATAAGTTCAGGAAACAAAGCCTTCCCCTCAATACATGCTGGAGAAGTCTTACTGCTCGATATATCATTAAAAGTACACTCTTGTGAAACTTTAATGTCTATCCAGTCTTTTATACCGTTAGAATTAACATCCTCTGATTCAATTTTTTTAAAAGTAAGAGAATCTACTTTTAAATGCTTATTGTATTTGCTATTTTCCCAATTAATTCGTATGCTATGTTTCCCCTCTTTGAGCATAGGCAAACAATATGTGGCTGAAGAATGAAGCGGTTGAATTCTAGCATCTAAATTGAACGATACTGAAGAACCTGATTTTAGTGGAGTCATCCCTTCATAATGAGGCATTGAGTCCCAAATCCCTTCGTAGTAACGCCAATTCAAATCGCCTATTAGATGAGAAGACGATATACTCTGGTAGCTATACCCATCATCAGAAAGTGCTACCATTAGTTGCGAATCTCCTGACTTATTAAAATAATTAACTATGACACTATGAACACCGGGCGATAAAAATACGCTGCCTGATTTTTCTAATGCGCTATGCAGCCCGTCATTATCAACAATCAATTCACCATCGATAAACAGTTGTGAGCCATCGTCGGAACAAAGTTTAAAGAAATAAATCCCTTCTCGCTGAATATCAAGCCCCCCTTCAAACTGCAATCCATAATTGGCATTTTTGTAACTCGAATTATCAATAATCGTTTGCGTATTAATATAATGATCATCAACATAAAGCTCTAACTCAAAAGGCTTTCCAAAAGATTTCACGTCTTTTGGTCCTGCATTTACTTCCAGCAGATACATGTCTTTATGTGGAAAATCAATCTCATAACTAATATTTCCGCGAAAACCATTAGACACTAACGAGTTATTGTCTATCTGCCAATCTCCTTCCCAAGCAATAGCATCACGTCCTAATAAGCTCAAGACCTCAACAACTTCTCTATCGACGTCATCATTCAAACTGCAATAGATAATAGCTTCTTGGTAATCGTCAATTCCATCACTATCAGAATCCTTATTATTAACATCGGTTAAATATATATTAACCTCGTCACCATCTGATAATCCATCTGCATCGGAATCTTTATCTGTGTGGTCGGATAAAGATATATTTTTCTCGTAATAATCAGATAATCCATCGTTATCAAAATCAACTAGTTCTCTGGCCAATTTAGCTTCTGAAGTTAGATGTCGCAAGAAAGATGCCGGAATCAAAGTTTTGCCAATAACATCACTTGACCAATAAAGTTTCAAACTGCCCCTCCAGTAATTACAAACCGCATCTATTTTCAACTTACTATAGCCAGCATCAAGATATATGGACA
>JADGBV010000569.1 GCA_015231345.1 Planctomycetota bacterium | reverse complement strand
AATTCTGCATTACAGTATATATTATTATTTAAGCTTAGCTTTCAGCGCCTTCGGTTTGAGCAACTTCTTCACTTTCAGCTACAGCTTGGTCAACCAACTGGAAGACAACTTGAGAGGCGTTATCGCCTAAACGAGTCGTGTCCATTTTTAGTATACGAGTATAACCACCTTTTCTTTCAGCACTTCTTTTTGCAATATCATCGAAGATTTTTGCAACAGCTTCTTTATTGTGCAATCTTTTCAGTGCAAGACGACGGTCATGCAAAGAGCCTTTTTTGCCCAAAGTGATTAATTTTTCAGCAAGAGATCTCGCTTCTTTAGCACGAGGTTCAGTCGTGGTAATAGATTCATGTAAGATCAAACTACTCACCAAATTACGCAACATGGCGGCGCGATGACTTTGCGATCGTCCGAGGGTTCTTCCTTTTACTCTGTGGCGCATCTTAGTTCTCCACCATTCCTATAGTAAGATTAAAATTGGCTAACTTCTCTTTGATTTCATTCAAAGATGTTTGCCCAAAATTTCTAAACTTCATCAATTCATGTTCAGTCAAAATAACTAACTGACCCAAAGTGCTGATTCCTTCTGCTTCCAAACAGTTACGAGTTCTGGCACTTGGCTCAAGAACACTAATGGGAAGACGAAGACGATCTTCGCGGTCTGTGTCATTCTCAACTTCAGCGACGGCATCTTCTTGTTCAGATGCAGCAACACGATTAGCTGCAGCATAACTCATGAATGGATTAATATGTTTTCTCATAATAGAAGCAGCTTCATCTAGTGCTTCTTTAGGGCTAACGACACCGTTAGTCCAAACTTCAAATTCAAGACGCTCATAATCTGTTCTTTGACCCACACGAGTACCAACAACATTATGAGAAACTTTCTGAACTGGAGAGTAGATAGAGTCTACACTAAAACCATCAGTTGCCGCAGGAGTCGACTTATCCATGTTCTCGCGAGCAAGAACAAAACCACGACCTTTCTGAACTTCGATTTCCATTTTGAAGTTTTTGTCTTCTGTCAAAGTCGCGATCACAAGATCTGGGTTCATAATTTCAACATCTTGGTGTGAGTTGAAATCACCAGCAACAACATCGCCTGGGCCTGTTTTTTCAATGGAAAGAGTGATTTTCTCTTCGGTGTGCATGCGAACAGCCAATTGTTTGATGTTAAGGACAATTTCAGTTGTGTCCTGATATACACCATCGATATTTTCAAATTCACAAGATATCCCTTCAACACGTACCGCTGTAACAGCCGCACCTTGAATTGAAGAAATTAAAATTCTTCTCAAAGAGTTACCCATGGTGGAACCAAAACCTCTTTCGAATGGTTCAATCCAGAAGGAGCCATACTTATCCGTTAAGGTTTCAGTATCACACTCCACACCTGTGGGTAATTCAAAGTCTTTCCAACGTATTTTCATGATACTCCGAGAATTTAATTAGCGTGAGCAGAACTCTATGATTAACTGTTCGTCAATTTCAACAGAAACATCGTCACGAGTTGGTAGGCTTAAAACCTTACCAGTGATAGCTTCTTGATCGACATTCACCCACGTAGGCTTTTCTCTCATCTTAGTAAAGTCAATATTTTCTTTAATGAGCTTTTTGCTTGAATCACGCGTTCCATGGCTAATAACCATACCTTCTTTAACGATAAATGAAGGTATATTTACCTTACGACCATCAACAGTGACGTGACCATGACCGATAACTTGACGAGCCTCTGTACGAGACTGGGCAAAGCCAAGGTGGTATACAACGTTATCAAGTCTTCTTTCGAAGAGAGATAGTAGCTGCTCGCCAGTGTTCCCTTTAATACTTACAGCTTCTTTGTAGTACAAATAAAAGGTTTTATCTGACAAACCATAGAAACGTTTTACTTTTTGTTTCTCACGAAGACGTAGTTGATAACCAGTGGGTTTTCCCCTCCTGAAGGTTCTCACCCCAGGAACTGTGGGCCGCTTTTCAAAAGGGCACTTTGCACTGAGACATTTATCTGCCTTCAAAAAGAGCTTGGCGCCCTCTCTTCGACACAATCTACATTTAGGACCTGTGTACCTAGACATGCTTTCTCTCTAAAAAAATTAAACCCTTCTACGACCTTTAGCCCGACATCCATTATGAGGAATTGGAGTCACGTCGGTAATGCTCCTGATATTAATTCCTGCTTCT